>CBDTXT010000077.1:0-9985 GCA_965364465.1 uncultured Chromatiaceae bacterium | reverse complement strand
GGGTAGCGACGCCGCGGCAAATTCGAAGCGATACACGCGGTCGACCGGGAGCAATAGCTCGTGCGGTCCGTCGGGGCGACTCGTCCAGCGCTTGTGACCGGCGTTCAGGGCCAGCAGGTCTTCCACCGGCATTCCCGCCAGTTCGGCCGCCACGTTCAGGTCGATCTGCCCGGCCGTGAACGCGGAAGCGAAGTACGGACGGTCCTCGATCTCGGGCAAGGCCAGCCCGTATTTCTCGGGTTCCTGCACCACGGCGGCCAGCGCCAGCAGTCGGGGCACATAGCTGTCGGTTTCTCCGGGCAGGTCGAGGGACCAGAAGTCGGTCGGCTCGCCGCGGCGTCGCGCTTTGCGAATCGCGCGGTTGACCTTGCGGCCGCCGGCATTGTAGGCGGCCAGGGTGTGCAGCCAATCGCCGGCGAATCGCTTGTTGAGCTTCTTCAGGTAGCCGATGGCGGCATCGGTTGCGTGTTGCACGGTGCGTCGCTTGTCGTACCACCAGTCCTGTTCCAGGCTCATCATTCGACCGGTCGCCGGCATGAACTGCCACAGGCCCGCCGCGCCGTCCGGCGAATAGACATGCGGCTTGAAGCCACTTTCAACAGCGGGCAGCAGCGCCAGCTCGCCCGGCAGTCCGGCCGCCTCGATCTGATCGACGATGTAATGCAGATAGGGCTCCGAGCGCGTCATCAGGGCCATGAAGGCCGCCGGCGCGCGGCGCAGCACGCGAATTTCCTTGTCGATCCGTGGGTGCGTGATGTGGTCGAGGCGGTAACCGCGACGTAGCCGGGGCCATAGACTGTCGTGTTCCGCGGTTTGCGCGCCTCCTGCGTGCAGGGTTTGCTCGGGTTGCGCGATGACGGCTGGCGGCAGCGTTGCTGTCGGGTCGGCCGGGGAGGGAGTATCCTGTCGTGCTCCACGACCCATGCAACCGGCCAGGGACAGTGCGACGAGCATCAACAGGGCCAGCGTTGGTCGCTGCCGACGTTGCCGGGGCCGCACGCTTTGTTCAGAATCGGTCATGTCATTCGCCGCGGTCATCGCGGCACAATATACGAGATGCTTTGAAGAGCTGCCAGCCGCGACGCCAAGATGCCTCAATCCAGACCCTGCGCACGAGTAAATAGTGAGCTGAGCCAGTCGCTGGTCGAGTGGTATGCGGCCCCGCCCGGGAACCGCGTCGCTGCCCAGGAACGTGCATCGCTCGCTGAAATGTCGAGTGATCTGTTCGGCTATCAGTTGCTTCAGCTGGGCGAGCTCGGTGCCGATATGGGCCATCTCGACGCGTGTCAGATACGCCGTAAGACCCTCGTCACCTATCGTCCCGATCCCGTGATATCGAGCTGCCTGGTAGCCGATGCGGCGCGATTGCCGATAGCGTCAGACAGTGTCGATGCGGTGATTCTCGTGCATACGCTGGATTTCTCTCGCGACCCCCACCAGGTGTTGCGCGAGGCCGAACGGGTCCTGATTGCCGGGGGAAGAGTGATCGTGATCGGCTTCAATCCTTTCAGTCTTTGGGGGTTATGGCGGCTTTCCGGTCGTTGGCGTGGTTCCGTCGTTCCCTGGTGCGGTCAGTTTCTATCGTATCCCCGCCTCAACGACTGGCTCACGTTGCTCGGATTCGGCATCGAACGTATGGATGTGATGGAGTTTAGGCCGCCGACACGCAGCGCCCATATGGACGCGATGGAACGGCTGGGGCGGCGATGGTGGCCAATGCTCGCAGGCGTCTATGTGGTGCGGGCGGTGAAGCGGGTGTCGCGTGTGACGCCGGTGCGCCAGCATTGGTCGAGGCTGCGAGTACTTGGCCCACGAACCGTGGAACCGACCATACGCGAGCTGAAAAAAGATGTCTGAAGAGATCGAGTTGTTCACCGACGGCGCCTGCAAGGGCAATCCTGGCCCCGGCGGGTGGGGCGCGCTGTTGCGTTTCAAAGACACCGAAAGGGAACTCTATGGCGGCGAGGCGTCGACGACCAATAACCGCATGGAGCTGATGGCGGTCATCAAGGGGCTGCAGGCGCTGACCCGGCCTTGCGCGGTCGCGGTCACGACCGACTCGGTTTATGTGAAAAACGGCATTACGCAGTGGATCCACAACTGGAAGCGCAACGGCTGGCGAACCGCGGCCAGGAAGCCGGTCAAGAACGAAGACCTGTGGCGCCTGCTCGACGAATCGGTGATGCGCCACGAGGTGAGTTGGCACTGGGTCAAGGGCCATGCGGGGCACCCGGAGAACGAGCGGGCCGACCTGCTGGCGAACCGCGGAATCGACGAGATGCGCCGGCCGCGCAACCGTACATAAGGCCTGGCGGGCCTGGGAGATCGAGTGAGACAGATCGTACTGGATACCGAGACGACCGGTCTCGAGCCTGAACAGGGGCATCGGATCATCGAGATCGGGTGCGTCGAGCTGCTGGAGCGACGGCTGACCGGGAACAACTTCCACGTCTACCTGCAGCCCGACCGCAAGATCGACGCCGCAGCGATCGAAGTGCACGGTATCACCAACGAGTTTCTGGCCGACAAGCCCCGATTCGCCGACATCGCAGCGGACCTGCTCGCCTACCTCGAGGGCGCGGAGCTGGTCATTCACAATGCGCCGTTCGACGTGGGCTTCCTGGATGCCGAGTTGGGAAGGTTGCCGGAACTCGGGGCGATCGCGGCGCATTGCGCGGTGCTCGACACGCTGGTCCTCGCACGCAGGAAGCACCCGGGGCAGCGCAACAGCCTGGATGCGCTCTGTGGGCGCTATGACGTAGACAACAGCCGACGCGACAAACACGGCGCGCTGCTCGATGCCGAGATACTCGCCGATGTCTATCTGGCGATGACCGGCGGGCAGACGGTCCTGTCGCTCGAGTCGGAGTCCAGTCGGACAGACGCGCAGGCCGGCGGCAGCCGAGCACGGCGGGTTGCGCGCGATGGGCTCGACCTGGTGGTCGTCCAGGCGGACAGCGACGAGCGCGCGGCGCACGAGGAGCGCCTGCGGGCGATCGATGCGGCGTGCGGCGGCGACGCGGTCTGGCGCCGTCTGCATTGAGGGACAGCGGACGTCCAAGCGTTCAGGGCGGTGAGGCGTGCAGCCAGCCGGGACCGTTTCTGATCATGGTTCAGCGTGTAATGTCACCATCGCCAGGCGGTCGGTGACGGATGCGGGTCAGCTGTCAGTCGAGCCGCGTCGTGGTGTTGGCCGGCAGTCCGAGTCGCCCCTCGATGCGCCAGGACTTGTCGGGCGGGTAGAGCTGCAGCTTCCATCTGGCCGGCCCGAGGGGCTCCAGGCGACTGCTATAGCTTGTCGCGGACAATGGCGTGAGCTGTGTTGACTGGTCCTGGTTGGGTCGCGTCGGATGCGTCACCTTCAGGGTCATCAGGCCGTCCCCGGCGGGCGGCGGCTTGTCCAGCCGTATCGTTATCGCGCCGGTCTGCGGGTCGTAATCCACGTCGCCAGCAATGCCGAGTGACTTGGCATGCGCCGTGCTCTCGGCGTTCTTGTGAATGGCCAGGCCTTCTTTATAGTAGTCGTCGCTGACCAGGCCGTCGTTCGTTCGGATCGCGATGCTGATTGTCACGATCGCCGCGATGACGACGCTCAACGGCAGGCTGATCAGGAACCAGGGCCAGAACTGCTTGTACCACGGGAGGGTGTCTTCGCGAGGTGGTCGCATTGCGCCTTTATCTACCTCATCACCGGGCCGAGGAACCGGGCATGCTCATCGATCGAAATGTCAGGATGCGTCTCGGACTCGATGTGGAAGCGGATTTCGCTACTCGAAGACCTCAGCTCAATCGGATCGACTTCCACGCGCAACGGCAGGTCTTTCACCGCGCCGCTCGGGATTTCGATGCCCTCGGTCTGACCAATCACCTGTAAGCCCTCGAGGCCGGAAACCGCAAGTCGGTAGACTTGCGGCGTGTCGTGCATATTGATGATTTTGAGATTGTACACGTTCTGCACCAGGCCCTGGTCGGTCTCGGTGTACAGGACATTGCGGTCGCGGATGATGTCTACCTCCAGCGGTATTCGGGTCAGCAGGCCGTAAACAAGGGCGGCAGTGACGAAGCCCAGGATGCCGATATAGATCAGCAGTCGCGGTCGCACGATGTTGGTCGGCTGGCCCTGCAGCGCATGCTCGGTGGTGTACTTGACCAGGCCGCGTGGGTACCCCATCTTGTCCATCACGTCATCGCAGACGTCGATGCAGGCGGCACAGCCGATACATTGGTACTGCAGCCCGTCACGGATGTCGATCCCGACAGGGCAGACCTGGACGCACAGTCCGCAATCGATGCAGTCGCCGAGACCGACATCGCTCGACGGCGTGCCTCGGCGGCGCGATCCGCGCGGGTTACCACGTTTCTCGTCATACGAGATGACCAGCGTGTCGTGATCGAACATTGCGCTCTGAAAGCGCGCGTAGGGGCACATGTAGATGCACACCTGTTCGCGCATGAAGCCCGCGTTGCCGTAGGTGGCAAATCCGTAGAAGAAGATCCAGAAGGTCTCCCAGGGCCCCAGGTTCCAGCTCAGCATGTGGACCCAGAGCTCCTTGATCGGGGTGAAATAGCCGACGAAGGTAAATCCGGTCCACAGCGAGAACAGCAGCCAGGCGCCGTGTTTGGCACTCTTGATACCGAAGTAGCCGGCGTTTCGCGGTCCCTGGTCACGCTTCTTCTGTTGTCTCGCGGTACCCTCAATCTTGCGCTCTATCCACATGTAGATCTCGGTCCATACCGTCTGCGGACAGGCATAACCGCACCAGAGGCGTCCCGCCAGCGTGGTGAACATGAACAGTGAGATCGCCGCGATGATCAGCAGCATCGACAGGTAGAAAAAGTCCTGCGGCCAGAAGGTCAGGCTGAATATGTGGAACTTGCGCGCCGGCAGGTCGAACAGCACCGCCTGGTGCCCGTCCCAGTTGATCCAGGGCAGGCCGTAGAAGATGCCGAGCAGGGCGGCCATCGCGAGCAGGCGCAACGCGGCGAAGATACCGTGCACCTCACGCGGATAGATCTTCTCGCGTTTCTTGTACAGGTCCTGTTCGATCTGTGCGTCGTCGTTATTGGCGGCAGGCTGGGACATCGTCGGCTGTTCCATGGTCAGTCAGGATTCTGCGGTGGGTTTCGGGAGCGTCTCGCGATGGGTCGGCCGTCGGAAGTAGCAGGTCAGCGCACAACTGATGGAGGTCAGCAACCAGAAGCAGAAGAAACCGATCGTATAACCGCCGATGCGGGTCAGGTCCGGAAACCCGCCAATCATGCCAAGCTCGACCGGGTCGAAAACCGTGAAAAAGATGATGGTAGCGAGGCTCGCCGTGAGAAAGGACGGCCACATGACTGAGACGATCTGTTGGACAACCGGTAGCTGATTCTTGTCAGACCGGGTGGCTGGCAGCGTGGACATGGTCGTTTCCTGTGCAGTCGCCGGTCGGGAGTGCACCGGCGGTAGGTCGTGATCTTGCCGTCTCCTCGTTCAGCCGGGGGATGCGCGGTGAGCCGCACACAGGGGACACGAGAAGCAGCAAAAATTTTGGCCCTGAAACCGGTCGGGTGTCGTTGATAATCCGCATTATCATCGATGACCCGCCCGGCCCAGGGCCAGGCTGCGTGCAGCGGTCCTACTGCTGGGACAGGCTCATCACATAGGCGGTCAGCAAGTGCACCTTTTCATCGCCGAGCAGTTCCTCGTGCGCCGGCATCACGCCGTTGCGGCCCTTGACGAGGGTCTGCTTGATCGCACCCTCGCTGCCGCCGTACAGCCAGTTGTCGTCGGTGAGGTTGGGCGCACCGAGCATCTGATTACCGGTGCCGTCCATGCCGTGGCAGCCGATGCAGCCGGTCGTCATGAATACCTCCTTGCCGGCCTCCGCCTTGGTGGCATCCACGTCACGACCGGACAGGCTCGCCACGTACGTGGCGACCTGATCGATCTTTTCGTCGCCGAGGTGTGCGTGTGCGGGCATCACGCCCATACGCCCCTTCGCGATCGATATCCTGATCTGCTCGGGCGCACCGCCCCACAGCCAGTCGTCATCCATCAGGTTGGGAAAGCCCCGCGAGCCGCCGGCATCCGAGCCATGGCACTGCATGCAGTATGTCAGGAAAAGGCGCTTGCCCATTTCGCGCGCCTCCTGATACTCGGGCTTGGCGGCCAGATCGGTGACCGCGACCGCGGCATACTGCTCGAAGATCGGGCCGTACTTTTCGTCGGCCTTGGCCATCTCGGCCTCGTACTGGCTGCCGTGCGACGACCAGCCCAGCAGGCCCTGGAACGCCCCGAGGCCCGGGTAGAGGGCCAGATAGGCGGCGGCAAAGAACAGCGTGATGTAGAACAACCAGAGCCACCAGCGCGGCAGCGGGTTGTTGTACTCCTGCAGATTGCCGTCCCAGGTATGCCCGGTGACGTCTCCCTGTGCCGACTCGCCGGCCCGTCGACGCATGGTCCACCAGACCAGCCATACGCAGCCCAGTATATTGGCTACGGTAAGGACGATGATCCACCCACTCCAGAAACTGCTCATGACTGTTTCTCCTTCTCAATCGTCGCCCGATGCTGATCCTCGTCGGCAAAGGGCAGATTCGCGGCCTCGTCGAAAGACTTTTTGCGTTGCTTGCTAAAGGCCCAGATGACGATCCCGATGAACGCGATCAGCAACAGGACGGTTTGCCAGGCTCGGATGTCGTTGATATCCATGCCGGCTACCATTGCTTCGACGCGAGGCCGAGGCCCTGCAGATAGGCCACCAGCGCCTCCGCTTCGGTCTTGCCGGCGACTTCCTTCTGGGCGTTGGTCATGTCCTCCTCGCTGTACAGATCACAGGTCGGGCAGGTCGCGCCAACGGCGACGTTCAGGGCCTTCATCTTGCCCGCGGTGTCATCGCCGCTCAGGGTGGCGTTGCTCAGCCAGGGATAGGCCGGCATGTTCGACTCGGGCACGACGTCGCGCGGGTTGTAAAGATGGACATAGTGCCAGTCGTCACTGTAGCGACCACCGACGCGGGCCAGGTCCGGGCCGGTGCGCTTCGAACCCCACTGGAACGGGTGGTCGTAGACCGACTCGCCGGCAACGGAATAGTGGCCGTAGCGCTCGGTCTCGGCGCGGAACGGACGAATCATCTGCGAATGGCAGTTGTAACAGCCCTCACGGACATAGATATCGCGGCCCTCCAGGCGCAGCGCGCTGTACTTCGACACGCCGGGTGCCGGTGTCGTGGTTTCTGTGAGGAAGAACAGCGGGACGATCTCGACCAGGCCGCCGACACTGATCACCAAGATGACCAATATCGCCAGCAGGCCGATGTTCTTTTCAACGACTTCATGTGACATTGTCGATTCTCCTTCGGATCAGTGGGCTGCCGGTGCGGGGATCGCGTCGTCGGCGTCCTCTACACTGCCTTGTCCGGCCGTCTTCCAGACGTTGTAGGCCATGAAGAACATGCCCGCGAGGAACATCGCACCGCCGAGCAGGCGCACGTAGTAGAACGGGTAGGTCCGTTCGACCGACTCGATGAACGAGTAGGTGAGGGTGCCGTCCGCGTTCACTGCGCGCCACATCAGGCCCTGCATCACGCCGGCGATCCACATCGCTGCGATATACAGCACCACACCGATAGTGGCGATCCAGAAGTGCACCTCGACCAGTTTCGTGCTGTACATCTCGACCTTGCCGAACAGGCGCGGGATCAGGTAGTACAGCGAGCCGATAGAGACCATCGCGACCCAGCCAAGCGCGCCGGAGTGCACATGGCCGACCGTCCAGTCGGTGTAGTGCGACAGCGCGTTGACCGTCTTGATCGACATCATCGGACCCTCGAAGGTCGACATGCCATAGAACGACAGCGAGACGATGAGGAACTTGAGGACCGGGTCGGTGCGCAGCTTATGCCAGGCGCCGGACAGGGTCATGATGCCGTTGATCATGCCGCCCCAGGACGGCGCGAGCAGGATCAGCGAGAACACCATGCCGACCGACTGTACCCAATCGGGCAGCGCGGTGTAGTGGAGGTGGTGCGGACCAGCCCACATGTAGGTGGAGATCAGCGCCCAGAAGTGCACGACCGACAGGCGATACGAGTAGACCGGACGCTCGGCCTGCTTGGGGATGAAGTAGTACATCATGCCCAGGAACGCGGTGGTCAGGAAGAAGCCTACCGCATTGTGGCCATACCACCACTGCACCATCGCATCGATCGCGCCGGGATAGAAGCTGTAACCCTTGGTCAGCGTGACCGGGACGAACGCGCTGTTGACGATGTGCAGTACCGCGATGGTCAGGATGAATGCGCCGAAGAACCAGTTGGCCACGTAGATGTGTTTGACCTTGCGGGTCACGATCGTGCCGAAGAACACGATTGCATAACTGACCCAGACCACGGCGATCAGCAGGTCGATCGGCCATTCCAGCTCGGCGTATTCCTTGCCGGAGGTGATGCCCAGCGGCAGCGTCACCGCGGCCAGCACGATAACCACCATCCAGCCCCAGAATGTGAAGGCCGCGAGCGGACCACCGAACAACCGTGACTGGTTGGTGCGCTGCACCACGTAGTAAGACGTTGCAAACAACGCAGACCCGCCGAAGGCGAAGATCACCGCATTGGTATGCAGCGGACGAAGCCGGCCATAGCTCAGCCAGGGTATCCCGTCCCAAAGTACCAGATCAGGGAAGGCCAGCTGAGCTGCAACGATGACGCCGACGAGCATCCCCACAATGCCCCAGACGACGGTCATGATCGCAAACTGGCGCACGACCTTGTAGTTGTAGGTGGTCTGTGACTCCATTGCGCGTCTCCACAAGATAAAAAGAATGCGGCCAGTCGCAACCGCAGGCGAACCGGCCTGCGGCGCACCCTAATTGTTTATAAGGAGTCGCTACTTTGACGTGGGTCAACTGCGCGACGCGCAGTGCCGGGGCAAGTATTTTTGTCGCTTTCGAATTGAGCTAGATCAAGTCGAGGGTCTGGCGCGGGGTGCCTCGACGCTCGTCTGGTGCGTGACCATCGCCCGCAGCCTGTCGACATCGAGGATCTGCACATGCTTGCGCTCGACCTTGAGGATCTTTTCGTCCTGGAAGCGCGTGAACAGCCGACTCACGGTCTCGAGCGCCAGTCCGAGATAGCTGCCGATCTCCTGGCGCGACATACTGAGGAAAAAATCAGTGGCGGAGAAACCGCGTCGCTTGAAGCGCTCGGACAGGCTGAGCAGGAACGAGGCGACACGCTCTTCCGCGGTACTCCTGCCGAGCAGGGCCATCATTTCCGCCTCCTGGCCGATCTCCTTGCTCAGCAGGCGGAACATCTGGTGCTGCAGGCTCGGGATGTTCGCGGACAGGTCTTCCAGCCGCTCGAAAGGCAGTTCGCAGATCGCCGTGGTCTCCAGTGCGCGTGCACTGCAGCCATGCGATCCGTCCTGGATCGCGTCGAGTCCCAGCACCTCGCCGGGCAGATGGAACCCGACCACCTGCTCGTCGCCGTCGTTGGTCTGGGTGAAGGTCTTCACCGCCCCGGTCTTGACCACATAGAGGTTGCGGAACGACTCGCCGGCACGGAAAAGGTTGTCGCCGCGCTGCAACGGACGGCTGCGTTTGACAATCGCATCCAGCCGATCGATGTCCTCGGGGCGCAGCCCCATCGGCAGACAGAGCGTAGACAGGCTGCAATCGCGGCACGCAACCTTGATCTTTTCGAGTGAGATGACGTTCTTTTCAGTCACGGTTTTTGTCTCAGACGATGGCCGGTCGGATTATTTACGTCGCTTGCCTGCGATTGTGCGGGGTTTTTTGACCTTGATCAATAACCTGCGTCATGGGCAAAAAAAACCCGTCCCCAAGGGACGGGTGGTACGCCGCGCGGCCTTACTCTGCCGGCGCAGGCGGTGCCGGCGGCGCCATCGGGGCGCCATAACCCGGACCGTAGCCCGCGCCATAACCCGGACCGTAGCCGCCATAACCCGGGCCACCATAGCCGCCCCACGGGCCGCCCCAGCCACC
>CBDTXT010000076.1:0-9996 GCA_965364465.1 uncultured Chromatiaceae bacterium | reverse complement strand
TGGGCAAGATGCACTTCTGGATCTCGACCATCTCGGTCAACGTGCTCTTCTTCCCGCAGCACTTCCTGGGTCTCGCCGGTATGCCGCGTCGTATCCCGGACTATTCCGTGCAGTTCGCGGACTGGAACCTGATTTCGTCGATCGGTGGATTCGTGTTCGGCGTGTCGCAACTGATGTTCGTCTGGATCGTGATCAAGGCGATTCGCGGCGGAGAAAAGGCGACCGATCAGGTCTGGGAGGGTGCGGACGGCCTCGAGTGGACCCTTTCGTCGCCACCGCCCTACCACAGTTTCACTGAGGCGCCGGAGGTCAAATGATGCCGGTCCATCCCCGGCAACGGCCGAGGATGGCTGACACTCAGCCGATGAACGAAGCCGAAGACAGATCCAAGTCGAACATCCGCCTCGCAATCATCCTCGGGCTGGTTGCCCTCGGGTTCTTTCTGATGGGGATCTACCTGGCGATGGACAGGGGGGTCTGAACCGATGAGCGACAATACGCAGTCACGCAACGGTCGGTCGTTTGTCCGTATCGCGGCGGTGGCGCTGGCCATGTTTGGGTTTGGTTACCTGCTCGTGCCGCTGTACGACGTGTTCTGCGAGATCACCGGCCTGAACGGGAAGACCGGGCGCGTTGACGAGGCGGCGGTCGTGTCCCGTTTTGAACCGGATACCTCGCGGACGATTACGGTGCAGTTCGTCGCAAACAACAATAGCGGCATGCCTTGGGAGTTCGCGCCGGTGGTCGCCACGATGCAGGTCCATCCGGGCCAGGTCTATGAGACGGCTTTCACCGCGCGCAATCCGACCGGCAGCGACATGGTGGGCCAAGCTGTCCCCAGCGTCGCGCCCGGGAAGGCCAGCCGCTATTTCAACAAGACCGAATGCTTTTGCTTCAACCAGCAGCCGTTGGCCGCCGGTGAGGTGAAGGACATGCCGCTGCGCTTCATCGTCGATCCGAACCTGCCCAGCGACGTCAGCATGCTGACACTGGCCTATACCGTGTTCGACGTGACTCAGCAGGTAGCGATGAAATAGCGCCGGCGTGGGTCGACGCTGCGGTTGGCCGAAGTAAAAGCAGCTTAAACAAAGACACAAATCTCCAGGGGGAAGACATGGCACATACAGGTGACCATTATTACGTGCCACACGGCAGTCACTGGCCGATCGTCGCCAGTGTCGCACTGACTGTCGGTGTGGTTGGCGCCGCCAATTGGTTCAATGGCAACGCATCGGGACAGATGGTCCTGCTGCTCGGTCTGGCCATGGTGGTTTTCATGATGTTCGGCTGGTTCGGCACCGTCATCAACGAGAGCCTCAAGGGCGAGTACAACGAACAGGTCGATCGCTCTTTCCGGCAGGGGATGATGTGGTTCATCTTCTCCGAGGTCATGTTTTTCGCAGCATTTTTCGGCGCGTTGTTTTACGCGCGTGTGCTGGTGCTACCCTGGTTGCTCGGCGGTGACTATTCCACGCACGAGTACCTCTGGAAGGGCTATGGCGAGGCCTGGCCGACCAACGGTCCGGGCGATGTCGGGGGCAGTTTCCAGACCATGGG
This sequence comes from uncultured Chromatiaceae bacterium, assembly GCA_965364465.1. GTDB lineage: Bacteria > Pseudomonadota > Gammaproteobacteria > Chromatiales > Chromatiaceae > Thiosocius. Next base: position 8,439 of record CBDTXT010000076.1, on the reverse strand, counting down.
GGCCTGGGGTATACCGGCGCTCAACACGATGCTGCTGTTGACCTCGGGCGTTACCATTACGCTGTCGCACTGGGCGCTGAAGGCCAACGACCAGAAGAAGACCGTGCTCTGGCTGGTCGCGACCGTACTGCTCGGTTTGGTCTTCCTCGGGTTCCAGGCCTACGAATACGTCCATGCCTATAGCGCGCTCAACCTGACGCTCGGTTCCGGTATCTACGGCTCGACGTTTTTCATGCTGACCGGTTTCCACGGCATGCACGTGACCATCGGAACCATCATGCTGATCGTGATAACGATCCGTGCTGCGAGGGGGCACTTCACACCCGAACAGCACTTCGCGTTCGAGGGCGTGGCCTGGTACTGGCACTTCGTGGACGTCGTCTGGCTGGGTCTGTTTATCTTCGTCTACGTACTCTGAGCGGACACCGCCGGCTCCCGTCTCGGACGGAGCCGGCATCCGCCCGCCTAATCCTGCGGCGCAGCGGCCGACGGCGGTTGCGGGTAGACCCCGTGGGGTTTGATCACGTCCAGCCCGACAAGGATCATCAGGAACGCAAACAGGCCGACGGACAGACCGATGCGTACGGTGAGGGCGCGCAAGGTGCGCCGAGAGTCACCCTTGTCGTTGACCAGGTAGAACAGGCCGGATGCCAGACTGATTACGATGCCGATGAATATGAGAACGATGACGACCTTGATCCACACGATGTCTGACTCCTCCGTTGCGGCCGCCGCATTATAGCAGCCACCCAGTCGATGCAGATTCCGCCATTGCAAATAGGCCCCTATCGCTTCGCGCCAGCGTTCTGGCCGAGCCTGGTGTTTGCGATCGTGCTGCCTGCGCTGGTCGGCCTGGGCTATTGGCAAATGGAGCGCGCCGCCGCCAAACAGGCGCTGGTCGAACGCCGCGCCGCGAGCGAGCTGACCGCGCCACTTCAGCTGCGTAGGGACACCGTGCTGGGCGTCGAGGATCGCTATCGCCCGGCCCTGGTGCGCGGTAGCTATGTCCCGGGCCAACAGTGGCTGCTCGACAACCGGGTTTACCTTGGCCAGCCTGGGTATCATGTGTTCAGCGCATTTCGCATCGAGGGTGAAGTACGGCCGTCCCTGCTGGTCAACCGCGGCTGGGTCGCGGTCGGTGCGTCGCGCGAGTTCCTGCCGACTCTGCCGCTGCCGGAGCAGCCGGTGACCCTGTCCGGTCGCTTGGACTCCCCGGCCTCGGTCGGTCTCGTGCTGGGCGAAGTGCCGCTGAGCAGCGTGGCGGACAAGGTCCTGGTGCAGTCTCTCGATATCGCGGCGCTCGGGGCGGCCCGCGACATGGACCTGCAGCGGTATGCGCTGGTCATCGACGAAGGTCAGCCCGGAGGGTTGCAGTATGACTGGTCGCCCATCCCCGCGATGGGTCCGGAGAAGCACCTCGGCTATGCGGTGCAGTGGTTCGGCCTCGCCGTGGCCCTGCTGATCATCTATATCGGCGTCAATACACATCGCGGTGACGATGATCGGGATGATCATGTCGAGGCTTGACGACCGCCAGGTCCGGCGCAATCGGTTCAAGCTGTTGGCCATCTTCGCGCTGTTCCTGTTGCCACCGGTATCGGCCTGGATCGTGTGGAAGAATTACCAGGAGACGGGCGCCGTATCGACCACGAACGCCGGCACGCTGGTCGCGCCGGCGCGACCGCTGGTGCCTGTCGGCCTCAGACGACCGGACGGCCCGGCTTTCGGCGAGGCGGACTTCCGCGGGCATTGGACCTACGTGATCTTTGCGCCGGGCGCGTGTGATGCGCGTTGCGTAGAGCAGCTTTACCTGACCCGCCAGATACGGCTGGCGATGAGCAAGGACATACCGCGCGTACAGCGCCTGCTGGTCCTCGGACAGGACCCCACGCCACAGTTTGCCCAACAGCTGTCCGACCAGCACACCGACCTGCTTTGGGTGGTCAGCGGGCCAGCGGCCGCCCCGTTATTCGAGAGTTTTCGCGGCCCGGGTTTCGGTAACCAGGGTGAGCAGTTTTTCCTGGTCGATCCGCTCGGCAACCTGATGATGTATTACCATCTTGATGTGCCGACCAAGGGCATGATCAAGGACCTGCAAAAGCTGCTTAAGACCTCGCAGATCGGTTGAGGGCCGCGCACAGATGTACCACCGCTTCGTCGTTTTCACCTGTCTGCTCGCCTTCGCGGTGATCCTGCTCGGCGCCTACACGCGCCTAGCGGACGCAGGCCTGGGCTGCCCCGACTGGCCCGGTTGTTACGGTCAGTTGACGGTACCCGCCAGTGATGAGCACGTCCTCGAAAAGGCCTATCTGGAACAACGGCCACTCGAGCCGGCGAAGGGCTGGAAGGAAATGGTGCATCGCTATTTCGCCGGCATTCTGGGCCTGGCCATCCTGCTGATCGCTGTGTGGTCATGGGTGCGGCGTCGGCGCGATGCTGAGCAGCCGGTCTGGCTCCCGACCTTCCTGCTCGCACTGGTGATCTTTCAGGCCGCACTCGGCATGTGGACGGTGACCCTGCTGCTGAAGCCCGTTGTGGTCATGGGTCATCTGCTCGGTGGTTTCGCGACGTTCGCGCTGCTGGTGCTGCTCGCGCTGCGCACCCGCGCGAGCCAGCCGCCGCCCGGCAGTGCCCGTTGGCGCACCGCGGCCGGCGTCGGCCTGCTCGTCCTGACGGCCCAAATCGCGCTGGGCGGCTGGACAAGTTCCAACTATGCGGCACTGGCCTGCCTCGATTTTCCGACCTGCCAGGGAAGCTGGGTTCCGGAAATGGATTTCGATGAGGCCTTCGTGATGTGGCGCGGTATCGGCGTGGACTACGAGTACGGGGTCCTCGAGCACCCGGCACGCACCGCGATCCACATGACCCACAGGATCGGTGCGCTCGTGACGTTCCTGTTTCTCGGCTGGCTGGCCGTCGCAATGCTGCGCGCAGGCGACGGATTGGTCGGTCCGGCACTTCTGCTCGGCGGACTGCTTTTGCTCCAGGTGGCACTGGGCATCGGCAACGTGCTGTTGCATTTGCCACTCGGGGTGGCGACGGCCCACAATGGTGCGGCCGCGCTGCTGCTTGTTTCACTCGTTTACCTGAATTATCGATTATGGCGACCACCGTACTGAAAACCACCCATGCCGGCTGGCGTGACTACCTTGAGTTGTGTAAGCCCAACGTCGTCGCGTTGATCGTGTTTACCGCGATCGTCGGTATGCTGTTGGCCGCGCCGGGTATGGTGCCGCTGGATGCGCTGGTGTTCGGCACCCTCGGAATCGGGTTGGCGGCGGGGTCCGCCGCGGCGATCAATCATGTCGTCGACCAAAAAATCGATGCGATCATGGGCCGCACGCGTGGACGGCCGTTGCCCCAGGGCGCGGTCAGCAGTCGGGATGCGCTGGTGTTTGCGCTCCTGATCGGTACGCTGGCGATGGCCATGCTGGCGCTGTTGGTGAATCCGTTGACCGCCTTGCTGACCTTCCTTTCGCTGATCGGTTACGCGGTCGTCTACACCATGTACCTGAAGCGCGCGACGCCGCAGAACATCGTGATTGGCGGGGCGGCGGGCGCGGCGCCGCCGGTGCTCGGTTGGACCGCGGTCACCGGCAGCGTCGACCCGGGCGCGCTGCTGCTTTTCCTGATTATCTTCGCTTGGACACCGCCGCACTTCTGGGCGCTCGCAATCCATCGGACCGAAGAGTATCGCAAGGTGGACATGCCGATGTTGCCGGTCACTCACGGCACGGACTTCACTCGTCTGCAGATCCTGCTGTACACGGTGTTGCTGCTGGTCGTTACGCTGCTGCCCTATGGTTACGGTATGAGCGGGGGCCTTTACCTGGGTGGTGCGCTGGTGCTGGGTCTTGGCTTCCTGTTTTACGCCGTGCGCCTCTATCGCGACGACGACGACCGCATGCCAATGCGGACCTTCGGTTACTCCATCACCTATTTGATGGCGCTGTTCGCCCTGTTGCTGGTGGACCACTATGTGCCAAATGTCATGTCGTTGATCGGCTGAGCGCCCGCCCACGGGGCCGTGCCGGATGCGCGCCCTGATCGGTCCGTGCTCCCAGGGGTGCTTCTGCGGCGCCGATCGTATAAGCATTGATTAATATTGTAGTCTCGACTACGATCGACAGGCGTCCGATCCCTCGGCCGATGCCGGCATCCGCGCCGCATGGCCGTCCCATCGCGAGACAGCACCTGACACGCTTTTTGTCGTGCCGTTGGCCGCGGCCGGTGCGTCCGATCGGCCCGCAGTCAGCCGGGGCTGAGGCTGGTCACGGCTCACGCGGGTGTGCGGACGCAGCGTGACAAAGATGTCCAGAAGATCCGCTCCGGTGGTGGCACAACATACTGAACTCTCGTCAGACATGAACGCACTCGATTCAATGTTTCTGCCGGCACACGCATTGCGGCACTTTCTACTCCGGGCGCCCGGACGGCCCTCAGATCTGCCGGCGTCGGTCAAGCCGGCGGGCGACGTCGGCTAGTGAACGAGCGTGAATCCTGCTTTCACTGCGGCCTCCCGGTACCGGACGGGTCCGAATACCGGGTCCAGATCGATGGCCAGCCTCGGGCGATGTGCTGCCATGGTTGCCAGGCCGTCGCCCAGGCGATCGTCGACGGCGGGCTGACGTCGTTCTATCGGCATCGCGAGACGCCGTCGCGCAGGCCGGAAGACCTTGTGCCCGAGGAACTGCAGCGTCTTGAGCTATACGACCAGCCCGCGTTGCAGAGCAGCTTCGTGCAGGTGGACGGGGCATCGACCAAGACCGCCTCGTTGATCCTGGAGGGTATCAGCTGTGCGGCCTGCGTCTGGTTGAATGAACGGCACGTGAATGCGCTCCCCGGGGTGCTCGACTTTTCGGTCAATTACAGTACCCATCGCGCGCGCGTGCACTGGGACGACAGCCAGATACATCTTTCGAACATCCTCAGGGCGATCACCGAGATCGGCTATGTCGCGCATCCCTTCGACCCAGGTCGTCAGGAGGCGGTGAACAAGAAGGAGAAGTCGGCCGCGCTGCGTCGGCTGGCGGTCGCCGGGCTGGGCGCGATGCAGGTCATGATGCTGGCCATCGCGATGTACGCGGGCGACTACAGCGATATGGATGCCGATTTGCGCGTGTTCATGCGCTGGGTCAGCCTGTTGCTGACTCTACCGGTCGTCTTCTATTCGGCCGGCGGCTTCTTCGTAACGGCCTGGCGCGACCTCCGTCGACGGCAGCTCAGCATGGAGGTGCCGGTCTCGCTGGCCATCGGTGGCGCATTCGCGGCCAGCGTCTGGTCGACCCTGACAAATGGCAGCGAGGTGTACTTCGATTCGGTCTGTATGTTCGCCTTCTTCCTGCTGACCAGCCGCTACCTGGAGATGGGCGCGCGGCATCGCGCCGGCGAGGCGGCGGAGGAACTGGTCAAGCTGCTGCCGGCGACCGCGACCCGCTTGACCGCGCAGGGCGAACAGGTGGTGGCGGTCTCGGAACTCGTGCCGGGCGACCAGGTGTTGGTGCGTCCCGGCGAGACCATCCCGGCCGACGGGACGGTCAGCGAGGGTCGTAGCTCGGTCGACGAGTCGCTGCTGACCGGAGAGAGCCTGCCGCGGCCGCGTACGACCGGCGACGAGTTGGTGGGAGGCAGCGTCAACGTGGAGAGTCCGCTGGTGCTGCTGGTGGCAAAGGTCGGCGAAGACACCCTGGTGTCCGCCATCGTCCGGCTGCTCGATCGGGCGCAGGCCGAGAAGCCGCGCATCGCGCGCCTGGCCGATCGGGTCGCCGGGTGGTTTGTCGCTGTCCTGTTACTGGTCGCCGCCGCGGTAGCCACCTGGTGGGCGCTGCACGAGCCGGCGCGAGCCTTTGCCGTCACGCTATCGGTCCTGGTCGTCACCTGCCCCTGCGCCTTGTCGCTGGCGACGCCCACCGCGATCACCGCTGCGTCCGGCGCGCTTACCCGGCTGGGCCTGCTGACCACGCGTGGCCATGCGCTGGAGACACTGGCGCAGATAAGCCACGTGCTGTTCGACAAGACCGGGACCCTGACTCGCGGGATCCTGCAACTGGCCGAGGTGCTGCCGCTGTCGGATCGGGCTGGCCGGGAGCGTTGCCTGGCGCTCGCTGCTGCGCTCGAGCGTGGTTCCGAGCACCCGGTCGGCAAGGCGCTGGCGGCACGCGTCGAGAATCCACCCCGGGTCAGCGAACTGACCGCGCTGCCCGGCAGGGGCATGCAGGGCGTAGTCGACGGGCGGGCTTACCGCATCGGTAACCGGTCTTTCGTCGCCGAGATGAGTGACGCCAGCCCCGAGGCCGGCGTCGATAGCGATGCAACCCAGGTATACCTGGGCGATGCCGATGGCCTGTTGGCGCGTTTCGAACTACGCGACAAGCTGCGCGCCGATGCGCCTGCGGCGATAGAGCGGCTGCGCGCGCTCGGCCTGACAGTGGAGATCCTCAGCGGCGACGCCCGCGGGGCGGTCGACCGGGTGGCGGGCGAGCTGGACATCACGCGGGCGCATGCCGGGCTGCGGCCGGAGGAGAAGCTGGCGCGCGTCAGGCAGCTGCAGGCCGCCGGGCACAAGGTGGCGATGGTCGGCGACGGGGTCAACGACGCGCCGGTACTGGCCGGTGCCGATGTGTCGATCGCGATGGGTCAAGGGGCGCAGCTTGCACATGCCAGTGCCGACATGGTGGTCCTGTCGGAACGCCTCGCTGTGCTCAGCGCCGGTGTCGAAAAGGCCCGCAGGACGCGGGCCGTGATCAAGCAGAATCTGACATGGGCGATCTTGTATAATGTTGCCGCCGTGCCGTTGGCGGCCGCCGGCCTGGTGGCGCCCTGGATGGCGGCGATCGGAATGTCCGCGAGCTCGTTGGTGGTCGTGTTCAATGCACTCCGCCTCAGGGGAGACTAGGGCTCTGCAACCGTCGGCCGATTCACCGGTTTGGTCGACTGGGCACAGCGGCGCGCGACCAGCGAAAGCGGATTGCTGCGATCGTAACGCCGACGATCAAGCTCGCGGGCCGGCCGAACGGCGGGGCTCTGAGCATCACAGTACTTGCCGCATGGCCCATTAGGACCGAGGACCGCTTAGCAGATGTCGATCCTGTATCTCCTTATCCCACTGGCGGTCGGCCTGATGATCGTCGCGATCGCATTTTTTCTCTGGACAGTGCGTACCGGCCAGTATGACGACCTCGAAGGGCCGGCCCATCGCATCCTGATGGATGACGACGACCCGATGATCCCGCACAATGCGCGGCCGAAGAGGCCGCCTCCGGCGTCGGCCAAGCCAGACGCCGCCGACCGGCCGGATGCCACAAAGAGGGATGGAGCAATCGACAAAAATGCAGACGATTGAGGACGCGCCCCGATCCTGATGGCTTGGGCGAGCGTCTTTTTCGGCTGATCCGGCGCGCAGCCGATCGCGGATCAGGCGGCCAGCGTGCTGCGCAGTCGCTTCATCGCGGCGGCCTCGATCTGCCGTATGCGTTCGGCCGACACGCCGTACTCGTCGGCCAGCTCGTGCAGTGTTTCCTTGGTCTCGTTCAGCCAGCGACGCTGTAGGATATCGCGGCTACGGTCGTCGAGCGACTCGAGTGCCGAGTATAGGCCGGCGCGCTCCACCGCGGCGCTGTCCGCTCGTTCCAGCATCGTCGAAGGTTCGTGACGCAGATCGGGCAGGTACGCGGCCGGTGCCATGCCTGGGGCGTCCTCGTCGTCGATATCGGCGCCGTCGAAGGCAAGATCGTAGTTGGACAGTCGCGATTCCATCTCCAGCACCGTCTCGGGTTTTACCCCGAGATCCTCTGCGACCTCCTCGACCTCCTGACGCGAGAACCAACCCAGACGCTTTTTCGCGCTGCGCAGGTTGAAGAACAGCTTGCGTTGCGCCTTGGTCGTCGCGACCTTGACGATACGCCAGTTGCGCAGAATGTACTCGTGGATCTCCGCCTTGATCCAGTGCACCGCAAAGGAAACCAGCCGCACCCCCATGTCCGGGTCGAAGCGTCGCACCGCCTTCATCAGGCCGACAGTGCCCTCCTGGATCAGGTCGTTTTGGGGCAGGCCGTAGCCGCTGTAGCCGCGCGCGATCTTGACCACGAAGCGCAGATGAGACGCTACCAGCGCCCGCGCCGCCTCGAGATCGTCGTGGTCACGCAGACGTACCGCGAAATCGTGCTCTTGTTCGGCCGACAGCAGTGGCAGCTGGAATGCCGCGCTGATGTACGCATCCATATTGCCGGTCGGCAGTGTCATCGGAATCGCGAGTTGTGTGCTCATAAAAAGGCCTGTCTGTTCCTCTGCTATCGACCCGAGTCGGACACCTGCTCGGGCCGCTCTGTGACCACATTTTAGCAGTCATGACCTAAGAGTGCTAACTCGTCAACGAAGTTCCTGGGCCTCAGTAAAAATATGAAAAACACCGGGTTTTTCGTTTCAACGGGTGTCCTTGGG
>CBDTXT010000075.1:0-10015 GCA_965364465.1 uncultured Chromatiaceae bacterium | reverse complement strand
TGGCCAGGTAGCGGGGCTCTGAGAGTAACCGAACTTACCAAGCAGCCCACTAGGGTGCGTTGCCAACGCCGAGGCCGGGTTACTTGCGTGCCGAGGGCCCGTTGTACTCGATGCCGTTGCTCATGTGGGTCAGGAAGTATTCGAGGTTGCGGTATTCCTCGCCCTGGGCCTCGAACGGCTTCGCCCGAACCCGCTCGTTGCAGCCGTCGAAGCGACGGTGCAAGGTGCCGAGCTCGCCCCACTTGGAGCGGTACACCGGCCAGCCGGACGCATGTCCGAGCGCCGGGCTCAGGATTTCGGCACGCGAGTGCATTCCGGCGCTCTGCATATGGCACGAGGCGCACGAGAAGTTGAGCTGCCCGCGACGCGCGAAATAGAAGGATTTGCCGGCGTTGTATGCCGCCAGCGCGTCCGGGTCGTCCGGTACCTCGACAGCGATCTTCTGGCCGCGTGACGCGTAGGAAATGTAGGCGAGCAGGTCGGCGATCTTACCCTTCTTGTAGTCCAAGGGCCGCTCGCCGTTGGCCTCCAGACATTCGTTGATCGCCAGCGGCAGCGTGACGACCAGCTTTCGCTCGGCATCCCAGTGCGGGTAGTTGCCGCGTTGTGCAGGATCGTCCCCAAAACAGCTGCCCAGGGTCTTGCCGTTGGCGAAAGGCCTCTTCCAGAGGGTTTCACCGGCGTCGATCATCGGAGCGTATGGCGGGAATTCCTCGATGGCCTCCCAGCTGTCGCGCGACACCTTGTCGATCGAGTAAACACCGTTGCCGAACTCGTTGAGCGGTACGCCCGGGAATCGCTTGTTGAAAAAGGCGCGGTAGACCTCGAGATCTTCGGCGGGCGTGGTGTCGATCGCCTTTTTGTCAGAGACGGCGAGCGAGGCGCCCAGTGCACAGATCGCGGCCAGGACCAGTTTGGCGTATCGCATTGTCGCGCCCGATCTCGCAGTGGACATCGTGGGTGGACCCCGGTGCCCCGGGGTCCGCCAAATGGCCCTTCGACGATCGCCTATCAGCTTATCTTCGCGGTCTCCGAGTCCGAGCCGCCCTGGTTGTCCTTCCAGCTGATGGTTACGTCGTCGCCCTTTGAACCGCCGGTGAAGGCAAAGGAGAGGTAAGGGTTTTTGGAGATGCCCCCGCTCCAGTTCGCCGACATCACGGTCTTGCCGCCTGATTCCGCGGTCACTTCGTTGATGAAGTGCGCCGGGATGAGTTCGCCGGTCTTGCTGTCCTTGCGCAGGCCGGTCTCCATCGGATGGGTCATCAGGCACTTGACGGTCGTGGTGTCGCCCTTCAATTTGGCGCGGATCTTGATGCTTTTAGCCATGTTTATCTACCTCGAATTCGTTCGCAGTTGCGGGATGGTTCAGTGGTGCCGATCAACCGCCGCAACCGCCGATGGTGACCTTGACGCTTTTGCGCGCCGAAACCAGTTTGCCGCCGGACTTGACGACCGCGATCACGTCGCTGGTCTTGCCCATCTTGATCCGGGTCGACACGTCCGCGACTGCGCCTTCACCCAGCATAAAGGTGGCGACCAGCGGCGTGTTGTTGCCCTCGGCCAGCAGCGCAATCGACTCCACGTCGGACATGTCGGTGGAGACCGACACCGGGACCACGGCACCGTTCTCCGCAATGTCCGGTGCCTTGATCTTGATTTCGTCCGATGCGGCATGGGATGCATCGCCCATCGCGGCGGTCAACGCATCGTCGACGCTCTCGGCCTTGAATGCCTTCTCGTCCCAAGCGGCAAGAACGGCCTGAGGGGCCAGCAGGCCGGCGCCGACCGCGACGCCGACGGTGCCAGCGGCCACGGAGCCTTTCAGAAAGACCCGGCGTTTGATGTTCATGGTCATCAACTTTCTCCTAAAGGAATTAAACGAAGGTTTGAGTGGTTCTCAGAGCGTGTAGAGGTAGTCGACGACGGCGTCGATTTCTTTCTCTGACAACGCTTGGTGTTTGCCAAACGGCGGCATCCGCGTCGCGGGGTTGGCCACCTGCGCATCCCAGATCTGCGCCCGCAAGGCGGCGCGATCCGGGAACCGGGCCTTCATCGCGACTAGCGGTGGCCCGATGTCGCCTGGGCTGGCACCGTCGTCCATGAGATGGCAAGCGAGGCAGTTTCCCTTTTTGCGGTCGAACGCGACTTCCTTGCCGAGTTTTACGACCTCGGCATCGGCAGCCCCGGCTGTCGTCGGCAACGTGTTCGCGCCGGCCCCAAAGGCGGCCAGCGAGAGAGCCGTCGTCGCTAACCACGCGGTTTTCCGCATCGCTTTTCCTCCTAATGACATGCCTTTTTATAGCGAGTCGTCATTGCCCCGGTACGACCCCGCTTGCCGGTCTTCTTCGGACCGCTGCTGCGTTTGCGCGGTTCATTCGAGGTGTCGCGCTGACGCAAATGCGTGTCAAGCGGCTAGCATAATCGATGCATCGGCTTTGGCAAGCACTTAACCCGCCTTTATGACCCATTAAAAAATTTCGATGAAATAATCGCATCGACACGTCGTCAACGCCCCTGATCTTCCTCGTCCCGCTCCAACTTGAATCGTGCGAGCCTCGATTCGAGTTTCGATGTCTCGTAAAAGTTCAATTCTGGCCGTTTCAACGCAATCTCCAACTGCATGATGGCACCCTTCAGGTCGCCGGTCTGGTAGTAGTACTCGGCCATGTACTCGTGCCCCTGCGCGGTCCTTCCCTGGTCGGCGGCGGCGCGCGCCAGCAACTCGTAGACTCGCGGTTCGTCGGTGCGGAAATCCAGGAATCTCTGCAGTCGTTTGAGCGCGGCGGCGGGTTCCCCGAGCGCCAGCGCGGTTTCTGCATAGGTCAGGTTGAGCGCGTAGCTTGCCGGTATCTCGGTCAGCGCCGCCTCGAGTCGTTTCAGTGCGCCCGCACTGGCGCCCCGGGCTATGTCGATCTGCGTACGGGCGACGATGAATTCCACGACTCGGGGATGGGATTCGATGAGCTGATCCAGGGTGCGGGCGGCCTCGTCGAACCGTTCCGCGCGTATCTGGGCAAGCGCGATCCCGTAGCGGACCGCGGCCCGGTTGCGGTAGCGCCCGTCCTCCAGCATCAACTGCAGTTCACGCACCGCCTCTTCCGGGCGATCGTATTGGCGCTGCACCAGGTGGATCCGCGCCAGGTGGTAGCGCAGGTCTTCCGGGGTCTGGCGGTAGGGAAACTGCTCGGCGCGACCCAGTGCATCGGCAGTCCGGCTGGTAGTCACCGGGTGGGTCATCAGGAATTCGGGCAGCTTGGTTGAATACACCCGGTTGGCCTTGCCCATGCGGTCGAAAAACGTCGGCATCGCGCGTGGCTCGAAGCCGGACTCCGCGAGGATATCGATGCCTACCCGGTCCGCCTCCTTTTCGTTGGCCCGGGTAAAATTGATCTGCTGCTGAATCATCGCGGCCTGGCCGCCGACCGCGGCGGCGGCCGCCGCATCCCCGCCGACCGCGGCACCGAGCGCGATCGCCGCGAGCAGAATGGCCGCGCTCGGAATACTCATCCGGCTGGTCGACTCCCAGGCGCGCATCAGATGCTGCTGGGTGACGTGCGCGATTTCGTGGGCCACCACCGCGGCCAGTTCGCTCTCGGTCTCGGTAGTCAGCACCAGGCCGGTGTAGATCCCAATGTGACCGCCGGGGCCCGCGAATGCATTGATCTGTGGATTGTCGATCATGAAGAAGGAAAAGGAGCTGCCGCGCGCCGCGCTCGTGCCCACCAGCCGCTGCCCTAGGTATTCCACATAGTCGACCAGCAGCGGGTCGTCCAGGACCGCCTGCGAGCGGCGCACGTTGCGCATGAAGGCGCGGCCGAGTTCCCGCTCCTGTTTGGGCGTCATCAGGCTGCCGGCGGAGTTGCCGAGGTCCGGCAACCGGGTGTCCAACGACCAGGCAACCGGCAGCTGGGTCAAGAGTAGGAGCGCGCTGAGCAACAGACGTGTCGCCAACGGCGCGATTTTGGTTCGGTTCATATGCCTTCGTCGTGCCGCGCGGCACGCCGCCGGCCGTTGGCCTCAGTTCAACTGAATCCGCTGCCCCCAGGGCACCGATTCCCTACCCTTGACCAGCCAGATGACCGGATAGTTCGGTTCCTTGGTCGGGAAGCGTCCCTGCGCATCGGTGAAGTAGACCAACAACTCGGGGCGCTGTCCCTGGGTGTCCAGCCATTCAAACACCGGTTGGAAGTCCGTGCCACCGCCGCCATGGATCTCGGCCGGGCAGCGGAACTCCTCCCATGGCTCGAAAACCCAGGGGGCGCCGTCCGCCAGACTGCTGTCACAGGCGAGCAGCGTGACACGGGCGCGCATCTGGCCCTTGAGCGCCGAGACCTCGGACAGGAATTCGTCCATCTCTGCAGCCCGGATCGAGCCGCTGGTGTCCACTGCAACGACGATCTCGACCTGAGAACTCTTCAGCGACGGCAGGATCGCGTCCCCTTCGCGTCTCGACGGTCGCATGTAGGTGAAGTCGTCGCGGGCCATCGCCGTCATATAGCGCGCCAGCAGCATGCGCCAGGGTAACTGCGGCTGCAGCAGGTGATCCACCAGACGTGCCATGCTGCCGCCCATCTTGCCCGCCTGCATCGCCTGTTGCGCGGCGCCGGCCAGACGTTGCTGCCACTGCACCTCCAGGGTCTGGCGCTCCTCCGCGTTGAGTGGCGGGGGCGTCGGTTCGCCGCGGCCGTCCCGATCATCGTCGTGCTGCTGTTGATCCGAGCGCGCGGCGTCTGCGTCCATCGGTTTGGCGCCGTCTCCCTGTCCCTGCTGCGACTCTTGATCGAGTGGCGTATCGCCACCTGACTCGCGGTCGTCCTGGGGTTGGCTGTTGTCGCCGCCCCCTCCCGGCTCTTGCTGGCTTTCCGGTTTCTCGGGCGCCTGACCCTGTTGGCCGCCGCCGGACTGGTTGTCCTGGTCGAACAGGTGCTGGTCGATCGTCTCGTTTTCGTCGGTCTCGTCGATCAGCGGGTAGATTTCTTCGGCCGTCATGCCGAGATACTGCGGCATCAGGTTGCAGTGCGGCGGCGGTATCAGACCGTCCTCCAGCAACAGCGGGTTGATCGCGTAGTCGCAGGCCAGATCCCAGCGGTGCTGCACGCGGTGCTGCCGGCGCGCGAAGTGCGAGAGCGCGCAGTGCAGTGCCTCGTGCGCCAGCATGAACTGGGTTTGCGCCATCGACAGCGACCCAATGAACTCCGGGTTGTAGTACAGCTTGCGCGCGTCGGTAGCCGTCGTCGCGCACCAGTTCGCGTCAGCCGCTGCAAGCGGCAGACGCAGCACCAGGGCGCCGAGGAAAGGCTTGTCCAGAATCAGCTTGGCGCGTGCCGCGGTCAGCTTGGTTTCGATTGCGTCGAGATCCATTGTCTCCGGTTAACCTTGCATCCGGGTGTGGCCTGGGCCGCGCTGTGCCCCGGGCGCCGCCACGCACGGGGCGCGCCGCTCATTCGTAGAGCATTACGTCGGCGACCGCATTGGCCCAGGTCGCGAACTCGGGTACCTGGAACAGCCCTTCGCCAATCGCGCGATGCAGATCCGAGACGAGCATCACCCCCATTTCACGTTGTGGGAAGCTGCCGGCGTAATCCAGTATGCGGCCCGTGACCTGCGCCGCCTCAGCGCCATCCTGGGCACGGATCGCACGTCCCACCAACGCGGCGGCGACCGCGTACTGCAGGTCGATTTCGTCCGGAACCGGGACAGCTTTGCCCGCCACGATGTCGTCCAGATCCGGCATCTTGTCGAGGCTGTTGACGAAGGCGCTCAGCTCGATGCCGGCGGCCGGTCCGACGCAGGCCTGCAGCGCGCCCTGCAGCAGTTCGCCATGGTCGCCGAACTTCTGCAGGCTGCGGTGGGCGAACTCCCAGGAGCGTGGTGAAGGGAACGCGACCGGATTGTGTGCCGGGTCAAAATCGAACAGCAGCTCGGGCCGAAAGCGAAGGAATGCAATGACCCGCTCATCGATCGCGTGCAGGTAGGCCCAGGCCACCCAGTCGTCGAGATGGGTGTCGACATCGAAGTGCGAGAAGCGATTCGCCAACGGTGCCGGCATCGTATAGGTGACGCCGCGATCGCCCTGGCGGTTGCCGGCGGCGAAGATCGCCCACCCTTCCGGCACCTCGTATTCACCGAGGCGGCGGTCCAGGATCAGCTGGTACGCGGCGGCTGAGACGCTGGGCGGTGCCGACGTGATCTCGTCGAGGAACAGGACCCCGGTCTCGCCGTGGCGCTGCGCATTGGGCAGGATCGCCGGCGCGGCCCACTCGACGAACTCGCCGCGGCGAAACGGGATACCGCGCAGATCGCTCGGTTCCATCTGAGACAGCCGGATGTCGATGACCGGGCAGCCGTGGCGCTGGCCGGTTTGTCGGACCATGTCGGATTTGCCTACCCCCGGGGGGCCCCAGAGCATCACCGGGGTGTGGTGGCCCTGTCGGGTGCTGGCGAACTCGCGATCTAGGATGGTCAACAACTGGGAGGGGCGCATCTGAACTCCTTGGGCTGCGGCAGGGCGCAAGCATGAAAAGCCCTGCCGACCAGGTCAACCCCCGTCGGGCAATGGAATCGGCGCTGCGCTGGTGGTCCTGCGCAAAAAGCAAAACCAACTTGTCAGCCTTTAGAAAAGCAGAGTATTCTAATGCCCCTCTTGATTGTAGGGAGCCGCCGCGCCGGCGCAGACCGGCTTCAATTCAGTCCCGTGGGCAGGCGCCTCAGGGTGCGGAAAGCAAAAGGGTACGGATTGGTGTGAGGGGCGGACGAAGTTGGCTTAATTCGGAGAGCGGACATGAACCAGTTCTACTACGACGCTGTGACCAAGATGGAAGAGATGGGTGTCGATGAAGAGTACATCCAGGGTTGGCAGGCAGGTTTCCTGGGCAACCCGCAACGCGAAGAACAGCGCGTGACCGAGGCTTATGAGGCTGGTTACGGCGACGGTGAGGGAAAGACCACCGACAACTTTGGTGACTGGGTCAAGAGCTGATCGCTTTTCCGGTTTTCAAATCGAAAAAGGCGGGTGATCCCCGCCTTTTTTAATGCTGCGATCGGCGAACTGCTAATGCCGATTCGCCCGCCTTGCGCTGTCGGCGAACCGGTCGGACTCATTCGAACAGGTTCATGACCGCGCGCCTGATCTCGCGGTCGATCTCGATCCCGTCCTTGTCCATCACTTGGTCGATGACCCAGCGGTTTTCCTGCGAGGCGCCCATGATTTGCTGGATCTCGAAACCCAGGTGGCGCATGAAGGGGTAGGACGGGCCGTCCGAGCCATAGTTGAGTTCCGCATATTCGGCGGCACGCCGGTTCATCTTCTCGATGAACGGACCCACATAGTCGCCCGGGCCGAAGATATCCGTGCTGTTGTCATGCAGATGCCCGGCGAGGTGTTTGGCCACCGCGACGATCAGCTGACTGCGGTCTGCGTCGGTCAGGCCTAGCTCGATGACTGCGAGTCGGTCGATGACCTGCAGTTCGAATATCAGGTACTCGACGATGACCGCAAAGCGCTGCTGGTCCGATTCATAGACGAAATCCTGCCCGTGCAGATTGATCGCCTTGTCCTTGGCGATGCGCCAGCTGATGAAGGCCAGCGCCCCGGCAATCTCATGCAGCGAGCGTTCTGCCCCCTCGTCATGCCAATGGCTCTTGATTCTCAACGCCACAAATCTACCTCCGCGTGTCGACCGGGTGAGGGACTATCGCATCCCCGCGCATCGCAATTCTCTCCTTTTTCGCGGGATTTCTCACGGGTACCGGGTGCCCGGGATGCACCGCGTCCCCGCTGTTGCGCAGGGACAACGCAGTTGGCATACGATTAATTGTCGAGTATTTTACTAGGATAAATGGCAGCAGCCCTGTCGGCCGGGAGGATGTATGCAGGCCCTGATCGCGGCGGTCCAGCACAACTGTGATATTGCGGATGCCCGTCACGGCACCGACTACGGTATGTGCACCTATCTATTGAAGATGCGAGAGCTGTATCGGTGGGTGCGCGGACTTCCGCTCGGCGCACCGCTCGGCAAGGACGACGTGGGCGAGTGGCTCACCGCGCGCGAGGCCCACCTCGAGACACTCTTGCAGGAAGACTTCTGCGAGGTGGCGGTGAACGGCCATTCGTTCGACCCGTTCGACGCGGAGGCGATCAATGCGGCCGTCGGCGCACATGGCCTGGTTTACAGCGCCGGCCTGGCGAATGGCGCGCGGCCGCATTTTTTCCTGGCCGAACTCGAGGGCGAGCGACGGGCCGACGACGGCTTCCTGCTCAGGGTCAGCGGCCGCGAGCTGGCGCGTTGCCTGAACGCGCCGCCGGCGATGACCCGTGGTTCGACCATCTTCCTGCGCCGCGAGTCGCTGCGCCGCTTCCTGTGGGAAAAGTACGAGTCCTGGCTCTGGAACCGCCCGGACAACGCGATGGCGCGTGCGGTGGCCTGCTATCCCTTCGACGGTGCGCTGGACCAGGCGCTCGACGCGATGGTGAGCGCCGAGATGGCGGTGATCGAGGCGCATGAGCGCGGCGAGTACCAGGCCGGTCGCGCGCTCGGCGACGCCTGGAACAGCATGCTGCTCGATCTCAGCGAGACGCCCGCGGAACTGATGGTCCGGGCGGTGCGTGATCATCTCGCGGACTGCACGCATACCTTGCCGACCCTGATCGAACCGGGGCGCGAGGCCTCGCTGCACTTTTTCATCGCCAGTCTCGGCGCGATGCGTCAACAATTGTTTCCGTCGCTCGACAAGGCCTATCGTGCATGGTGGACGTCGGGCGATGCAGACGGCCTCGCCAGCTTGATAGGGCGTGGCGCCCAGCATTGGGCGGACGTCGCCGGACACATGCTCGCGCTGCATGAACGGCATGGCGAGCGCGCCGCGCCGGTGATTGCCAAGGCCATGCTGCAGTCCGCGCTGTAGCCGCTTTGCGGTCGTTGACGCAAACGCCGATAATTGCAGCTACCGCCTCATCCCAGTCGCCGCAGCTGCCATGGACAATCCTTTTCCGGTCGAGCGCAACGTAAAACCGCTTGCGAGTTTTCGCGAACTGAAGCCCGGGAGCTTCATTTTCGAGCGCCCCGAAACCCTCCCGGCCGACTGGTGCGCGGAAATGATCCGCCGATTCGAGGCCAACCCGGCGCAGCAGAACCCGGGGCGTATCGGGCAGGTGCAGGGCCTGGACTCCGGGGTCAAGCAGACCATGGACCTGGTCGTCAGCGGCCGAGATGACTGGAAGGACATCGATCAGGTGTTCTTCCGCTGCGTCGGCGCCGCGCTGGCCGAGTTACGCGAGACTTTCCCGTTCTTCAAGGGTCCGTTCAAGGACATGGGGTATCAGATCCAGCGTTACCTGCCGGGCGAGTTCTACCATTGGCACATCGATGGTGGCAGCCATGAGTTCAGCCAGCGTCAGCTGGTCGTGATCTGGTATCTGAACGATGTGCCCGGTCCCGGCGGCGAGACGGAGTTTCTGTATCAGGACCTGAAGATACAGCCGGCGCGCGGCAAGATGGTGGTGTTTCCACCTTTCTGGACGCATGAGCACCGGTCCGCAACGCTGCGCGAAGGCGTCAAGTACATTGCCACCACCTGGGTAGTCTTCCGCTGACGTGCCCAGCCTGCTCGCCATCATCGAACTGGGCGGCTATCCCAACCTGCTGCCGACCTACCAGCGTCTGGGCTTCAGTGTCGAAGTGGTGAACTCGCAGCGCAAGGCGCGCGGCCTGCTCAAACGCCAGGTGCCGGACGTGATCGTCGCCGAGTACATCTTCCAGTCCGATTTCCGTGACCGCACGTCGAACCTGGAGACCCTGATGGCCGTATTGCAGCGTCACCCTCAGGTGAGACTCGTCGTCTTCTATCTGCCGGAACAGGCTGCAAAGCTCGCGACACTCGAGGCACGCTTCCCAGTATTCGCGAAGCTCGCCTTTCCGATCACCGCTGACCGGGTCGAGGCCGTATTGCAGCGGGCCATCGATGCCGCCGGCGGACCCCGGTTTGCCCGGGCCGTGCAGCTGCACGGCCGGAGGCT
>CBDTXT010000074.1:0-10065 GCA_965364465.1 uncultured Chromatiaceae bacterium | reverse complement strand
GTCAAGCCGCGCGCCCGCAGATCCGCCGCCGATACGGCCCGCGCTGCCGGGAGCGCGACCTCAAGCAGACGGCGGAGTCGGGATTCCGGCGCCTGTGCCTCGCAAACCGCGACCTGCGACCCAAGCTCCGCGCCCGTCTCGAACGCACGCCACAGGCCGGCAAGCTCGAACAGCGCGGCGACATCGCCACGACCGGCGCGATCACACAGGGCGCGGCCGGCCATCACCTGCCGAAGTAGTCGTGCGGTTTCGCGATCAGCGCGGGTCGCAGTGAGTAGGCGTTCGGCGCCGGCAACCGAATCCACACACGCGAGAAACAGTGCACTGAGCCGCTGCGAAACCGATCCGCCGCCGGCCGCGATACGCTTGAGCGCCGCGATCGGCGGACTGTCAGGGCCCGCGCCGTGGGCGGCGGATTCGCCCATCGCGATCGCCACCTCGGGTATCAGCTCGCGCAGCGCACCACAGCACTGCAGCACCTCGAAGAACCGCCATGGCTGGTCGGCCTGCATCGCGTTGACCATCTCGCGCCAAACGCGTTCTGGCTTGAGCCGGGCCATCTCGCCGCGCGCGACCATCTCGCGCATCAGCCGATGGGTGGCGTGCGCGACGTGGAAGCCTTGCGCGCCGAGCTTGGCGGCGAATCGTGCGGCCCTGAGCACACGCACCGGGTCCTCGGCGAACGCCGGCGACACATGGCGCAGCAGGCCGGCATCGAGGTCGTCGCGGCCGCCAAACGGGTCGATCAATTCACCCGCTGCATCGAGTGCCATCGCGTTGATGGTGAGGTCGCGCCGACGCAGATCCTCCTCGAGGGTGATCTCCGGCCCGGCGTGTACAACGAAACCGCGGTAGCCCTCGCCACGTTTGACCTCGCGCCGCGCCAACGCGTATTCCTCGCCCGTTTCCGGGTGCAGAAACACCGGGAAGCTCGGGTCCGCAGCGACGAAACCCCGCGCCCGCATCACCACTGCGTCCGCGCCGACCACGACCCAGTCACGCTCGGTCACCGGCAAGCCCAGCAGTCCGTCACGCACCGCACCACCGACCAGATAAATCTTCACCAATGAGCCCCCGTGCCTGGCGCGTGGCCGTATCAGGCCGGCCTGGCTTGTGTCGACGACGTGTCGAGCGCCTGCTCGCGCTCGCGCTGCTGCAGCTCCCACATGCCGCAATATACGCCGTCTGCCGCCAGCAGCTCGCCATGGGTTCCGCGTTCGACGATTCTGCCTTCGGACATCACGAGGATCTGGTCGGCATCCACTACCGTCGACAGGCGATGCGCAATCACCAGCGTCGTGTGATGCGCCGCGACCTCGGCCAGGGTCTCCTGGATCGCCTGCTCGGTGCGGCTGTCGAGCGACGAGGTGGCCTCGTCGAAGATCAGGATCTGCGGATCCTTGAGGATCGCCCTGGCGATCGCGACCCGTTGCTTCTCTCCGCCCGACAGTTTCAGGCCACGCTCGCCGACCACGCTGTCCCAGCCGTCCGGCAGACTCTCGACGAAGTCCCTGATGTGCGCCATCGCTGCGGCACGCTCCACCTCCGCACGGCTCGCCCCGGGCCGACCGTAAGCGATGTTGTAGAAGATGGTCTCGTTGAACAGCACCGTATCCTGAGGAACGATGCCGATGGCCGCGCGCAAGCTGTGCTGCGAAACCTGGCGCAGGTCCTGCCCGTCGATCGTTATGCTGCCGGCATTGACATCGTAAAAACGGTAGATCAAGCGCGCCAGGGTCGATTTGCCGGCCCCGCTGTGGCCGACTACCGCGACCTTCCGCCCGGCCGGCACCTCGAGATCCAGGCCATGGAGGATCTGCCGCCGCGGCTGGTAGCCGAAGTCCACCGCCTCGAAGCGGATCCGGCCGCCGGACACCTGGAGGTCGGGCGCATCGGGCCGGTCCGTGATTTCGGGTATGCGCTCGAGCAGCTTGAAGATCAGGTCCATGTCCGCCAGCGAATATTTGATCTGGCGGTAAACGATGCCGAGGAAGCCGAGGGGTATGAACAGCTGCAGCAAAAAGGCGTTGAGCAATACCAGATCACCAATACTCATCTCGCCGCTGGCCACCCCGCGCATCGCCAAAAACATCACCAGCGTGACGCCCAGTGCGATCACGGCCCCTTGGCCGAAGTTCAGCAGCGACATCGACGTCTGGCTCTTGACGGCCCAGTCTTCCCAGTCCGCGAGCGTGCTGTCATAGCGCTGGAGTTCCATGCGCTCGTTGCCGAAGTACTTCACGGTCTCGTAGTTGATCAGACTATCGAAGGCCTGGCTGTTGGCCTGCGAATCGAGCCGGTTCATATGGTGGCGAAAGTCCATGCGCCACTCGGTGATCGCCAGCGTAACCAGCACGTAAACGACCACCGAGCCAAACATCGCCAGTGCGAAGACCGGGTCATACTCGCGCAGCAGGATGAAGGCGACCAGGCTGAACTCGACCAGGATGGGCAGCACACTGAACGCCATGTAATTCATTATCTGACTGACCGAGCGGGTGCCGCGCTCGAGGTCGCGACTGACCGCCCCGGTCTTGCGATCGAGGTGGAAACTCAGCGACAGGCGGTGCAGATGCTCGAGCACTCGGGTCGACAAACGGCGCATCGCGCGATAGCGCACCTTGGCGAACACCACGTCGCGCAGCTCGTTGAACATCGAGGCGCCGAGCTTGAGCAGGCCGTAGGCGAGCAGCAGCGACAGGGGCAGCACCGCGGCGAGCGCGGCCGGTTCGTCCCTGACGCGCTCGAAATGCTCCACGATGTGCTTGAGCACCACCGGTATGCCGACGTTGGCCACCTTGGACAGGACCAGGCAGCCGAGCGCGAACAGCGCGCGCCCTCGAAACTCCCAGAGAAACGGGAGCATGCCTTTCAGGTTATGCCAATCCCGACGATCCTTGTGGACTTGGGGCTGCGCACCCGAACCATACACCATGATAGAATTCTCTTGTAATTCAGCCAGTTCCCGAAATCTCGGCTGTGGCCAGCTTAACAGAGTGCGCGCAATGCAAAAGCCTCCTATCAGCGACCCTTTGGGCAGTTGCAGCGAATCCGAGCCGTTCGCACTGCAGGTGATCGGTGACAGCATGGAACCGGAATTCCCCGACGAGTGCATCGTCGTGATCGAACCGTCGGACTGGTGTCAGCACGGCATGTACATCATGGCGCTGGTCGAAGGCGTGCGCTGGTTCCGGCAGTATCTGAAGGATGCCGGCGGCGAACGGCTGGTTGCGCTGAATGATATTTATCCCCCGATCGAACTCGACGGGCTCGACTGGAAGGTCGAGGGGATCATCATGCAGCGCAACCTGCGCCGTCGCCAGACTGCGTCCGGAAGACGCGAGGTCAAGCACTACGACTACGGCTGATCGGCCGCGCGGGCCGTGACAGTGTCGGCACCGTTCGACGCTGGCGCGGCTTCGTGGGAGGACCTGCCGACTGAAACCGTGCGCAATTCGAGATGCGCTGCCTGACAGTAACCGAACTTACCAAGCAGCCCACTAGCACTGCCGGGAACTGGTCGCATTGGCGCCGAGCAGCCTGCTGCCGATCGCCAAATCGGCCGGCCGCTGAGGATCGTCACAGGACGGCCTGGAGTCGCTCAGCAAGGATCTGGATCAGCAGCGGGTGCTCACCGACCAGATCCGACACCCCGACCCGGAGACCGGGGTTTCTGGCCATCGCATCGCGACAGATCTGATCGACGTCACCGCCGGGCCCGGCATGCCGACCGGGCGAGATGAACATCATCGCCAGCACGATCACCGCATGCGCCCGCTTGGCCGCACAGGCATCCAGCAGGTCGCCGAGTAGCTGGCCATTGAAGTCGTACTCCGGCCCCTGACGCCGCTCCATCACCGCCTGGCTCAGCAGGATCTCTTCGGCCAGCCGGTCGCGCAGCGCCATCGTGACCTGGGCCCTGACCGCCGTCACGTCCGGCAACGGGGAGCCATGGTCGACGACGATGACACAGCTCGGTTCGGCATCCATGCGCGCGCTGCACCGGGCTACCTGGTCGGCCAGTATATCGGCCAGCCGCGACTCACCCTGCGGCAGCGGCGAGAGCACGTCGGCCAGACGCAGCTCGAAGTCACCGAATTCGCGCTCGAGCAGCCTGGCCTGCTCCGGTACAAACGACGTCAGCGCCCGGCTCTTGCCGAAGAACAATGGCACCACGACGAACTCGCGCCTGCCCGCTGCGAGCTGCGCGCGCAGGAAGCCTGGCAGCACCTGGGCGGGCGCGCCGCCGAGCTCTTCTGGCGGGATCTTGTCCGCGTGCTGTAACGATACCGGGTGGACGGGCCGGCCGCAGGTCTCCGCCAGGCGTGCCGCAATCGAGCGCAGGCTGAGGGTGGCCGCGGTGCGCCGCGAGCCATTGTCCACCAGCAGTATCACCTTCTCGCCCATCGATACCCCAGATCAATCAGCCGGCCGCTCACACCGGAGGTGGGCTGCCCAAGACAATCCGTAATTGTCTACTATCCGTTCCGGCTGCGCCAACCCATGTTGTACAGTGTTTTTTCACATGCGCCGCACGCTGCCAAACGCCCCGGCTGGCCGTTACAATGCACCAAAGGCAGGAATTCAGGAAAACACATGGCAGACCAGCAACAGTTCACCAAGGCGGTCGCGCTGATCGATGCCGCCAATGGCGAGGATCCGAATCAAGAAGAGGCCGAAGGCAAGTCCTGGCCCAAGGAACTGCTCTATTCGCATCGCATGGCCGAAATGCTTGAGCGCTACGCACCGGAAGCCGACGACGCACAGCGGCTCGCAATCCGCGCCCAGCATATCCAGCGCTGGAAATCGTCGCGCAGCGACTTCCCGGAAGGTCGCCAGGGCTACCTCCAATGGCGTACCGGACTCTACAAGTTCCACGCGGACACGGCCGGCGCGCTGCTGACCGAGGCCGGCTACGACGACGAGGTCGTCGACCGGGTCAAAAAGGCGGTCGGCAAGCGTGCGCTCAAGGTCAACCGGGATACCCAGTTACTCGAGGACGTGACCGACCTGGTGTTCATCGAGCACTACATGCTCGCATTCGCGCAGAAACATCCGGAGTACGACGAGGCGAAGTGGCTCGACATCGTCCGTAAGACCTGGAAGAAGATGTCCGAGCGTGCCCAGCAATTCGCGCTGAACGGCGGCATCAAGCTACCGGAGCCGCTGG
This sequence comes from uncultured Chromatiaceae bacterium, assembly GCA_965364465.1. Lineage (GTDB taxonomy): Bacteria > Pseudomonadota > Gammaproteobacteria > Chromatiales > Chromatiaceae > Thiosocius. The sequence goes on along the minus strand of CBDTXT010000074.1, from coordinate 4,895 downwards.
TCCCGCTGATACAAAAGGCGGTGGCCGGCGACTGACGCCTGCTCAGAGGATCTCGACCAGCTCGATTTCGAAGGTCAGCGCCTTGCCGGCCAACGGGTGGTTGGCGTCCAGCGTGACCATTTCATCGGTAAAGGCGACGACCGTGAAATTATCCACCCGACCATCGTCCGCGCTACCCTGGAGCACCATGCCCGGCTGCAGATCGACGTCCGCCGGCATCAGTCGGCGCGGCACCTCCTGGATCATCGCGTCGTTGACCTCCCCATAGGCCTCGTCCGGCGTCAGCGTCACGGTACAGCTCTGACCCGGCGCCAGGTCGGCCACCGCCTGCTCGAAGCCGACAATCAGCTGTCCCTGCCCCATCGCAAACTCGAGCGGCTCACTCCCGCGCGACGAATCGAACTGGCTGCCGTCGTCCAGCGTCCCGGTGTAATGCACGCGAACGGTGTCGCCCGTCTGTGGTTTTGGCATGAATCGGCCCTCGTCATGGTGTGAAAATGGAGGCTGGGCGGACGATGGTTTGACACGAGCACCGCGGCATTCCGCAGAGAGCCATGAAAAAGTACCGGCAACACAGTCGGGCGACACCCTAATCAACCGACGCCCCAAACTCAAGCCACCCGAACGGCTCAGGCCGGCGGCGGCAACGGCAGCAGTTGCAGTGCAAGCCCAAGCGCCACGAAGGCGCTGGCCGGCAGCAGGATGCCGCGGGGGTCGACCGGCCGGGCCCACAGCCGATAGACGAGGATCGCCGCACACAACGCCATCGCGAGGCCAACCACACCGGGCTGGGAAACGAGCAGACTGCCGGCGACCGCAACAAGGAACACGCAGGCCAACCAGCGCGCCACAGCGACCGTCCGATCCGCGCCGAAGCGCACCGCGAACGAGAGCTTGCCCGCCGCGCGGTCGGTTGCGATCTGCGGCGGCTGGTGCGACAGGAGCAGGGCGGCTGCGAGCGCTGCAAAGGCGACCATGCCGGCGAGCATCCCGGCACGCAGTGGCAGCCCGGCCACCAACCACAGGCAGCCAAAGACACCGGGGCCATAGCACAGCCCTGTGACCCATTCCCCCAGATGCGTGTACGACAACGGGCGAGGCCCCGCGTTGTAGAGGTAACCGAGCGCGAGCATCGGCGCCGCGATCCACAGCAGCCACCACTGATGCTGCCACCAGAGCACCGCGAGACCGAGCAGGCCCCCGGCCAACAGGCTCAGCACCCCATGCCGCACTGCGATTTCCGGTCGCTGGGCATGCACCCGGACCCAGGAATCGAATTTCTCCGCATCGGCCCCGAGACGCCAGTCGGCCGCATCGTTGAAAAGGTTGATTGCGTGCTGCAGCAGCACGACCGCGAACGTCGCCAGCAACAGCCCGGCCGGCTGGGGGACCTCGCCATGCGCAAGCAGGGGGACGCCGAGACCCGGCAGTACCGAGACCAGATAGATCGGTGGATTCAGCGCGTCCTGCCAGCGCGTTGCAGACGCCTCGTGCAGCGTGTTCAGCGACGCCCCCCCGCCGGAGCAGCACTCGATGAGCGGTTACCGGCGCGACCACTGCGCCCCGGCCGGCACACGCGCCGCATCAGGCGCTCTCCAGGCTCTTGGTCGCAATCTCGTAGACGTCTTTCGATACCTTCGCGGCGACCACGGACTCGAGCACCGTTCGCATCTTGGCCTGGCGCTCCGGATCGTAGCGCTGCCAGCGCGACAGGGCACGCAGTAGGCGCGCAGCGATCTGAGGATTGGCTGGGTCCAGCGCGAGTACCTGCTCCTGCAGGAACACGTAGCCGCTGCCATCGATCGCGTGGAAGCGTAGCGGGTTGGCGTTGGCAAAGCTGCCGATCAGGGCGCGCACCTTGTTCGGATTGCGCAGCGAGAAGCCCGGGTGTTCCATCAGCCGGCGCACCTGATCCAATGCGTCGGCGCGACTCGACATCGCCTGGACTGCAAACCATTTGTCCATGACCAGCGGATCGTCCCGCCAGCGCCGTTCGAAATCCGCCAGCACAGCTTCGCGCGCCGCATGGTCGCTGTCGGCGAGCAGGGACATGGCCGCCATCACGTCCGTCATATTGTGCTGAGCCGAATACTGCAGACGGCACAGTTCGCCGCCAGCCGCCCCGGTCGACACTGCCAGGTAGCCGAGCACACGGTTGCGCAGACCGCGACGACCGATGGCTTCCGGCGTCGGCCGGTAGGGCGCGTCGCTGTCCAGCCGCTCGTAGGTCGCGCGTAATTCCTGCTCGAGCGCATGCCCGACCGCAATGCGCAGCGTCTGGCGCGCCAGGTGCAAAGCGTCGACGTCGACCGTGCGCATGAAATCGCCGAGATAGCCCAGCGACGGAAGCGCGAGGACCTCAGCGGTCAACGCCGGCTCGGCGTCGTTGCTCGACAACGCGGCACGGTAGGCCTCGAGCAGTCCGTCGGGCACCCGCATCTCCACCCCCTCGCGAAACTGGCCCGCCATCTCTAGCAGGACCCGACGGGTCAGCGTCTGCGCCGCATCCCAGCGATTGAACCCGTCACTGTCGTTCGCCATCAGGAACATCAACTGCTCGTCGCTGTAATCGAACTCGAGCTTCACCGGGGCACTGAATCCGCGCAGCAGCGAGGGTACCGGGGGCTCTTCGACACCCTGGAACACGAAGCGCTGGGTCGACTCGGTGAGCTGCAGCGTGTGCTGGGGGGCAGCGGCCGCATCGCCCAGCCGTACGGCCAGGTCAGAGCCGTCCCGACCGACCAGGCCGGTCACGACCGGAATCAGGAACGGCGGCTTGCCGGCCTGGCCCGGGGTGTCCGGCACGGACTGCTCAAAATCCAGCGCGTAGCTCGCCTGCTCCGGGTCGTAGGTCCCCCGAACCTTGACCTGCGGCGTCCCGGCGTAGTCGTACCAGTGCTGCATCTGCGACAGATCCGTGTCCGATGCTTCGGCCATGCAGCGCAGGAAATCCTCGGTCGTCACCGCCTGCCCGTCATGACGCCCGAAGTACAGATCGGTCGCTTTGCGAAAACAGGTCGGGCCGAGCAGGTTGGCCTGCATACGAACGACTTCGGCGCCCTTTTCGTAGACCGTCACCGTGTAGAAATTATTGATCTCTATGTAGCTGGCCGGACGAATCGGATGCGCCATCGGCCCGGCGTCTTCGGCAAACTGATGAGCGCGCAGCAGGCGCACGTCCTCGATGCGCTTGACACCGCGTGCGCCCATATCGGCCGAGAACTCCTGGTCGCGGAACACGGTGAAGCCTTCCTTCAGCGACAGCTGGAACCAGTCGCGGCAGGTGATGCGATTGCCCGTCCAGTTGTGGAAGTACTCATGCGCAATCACCCCCTCGATCCCGAGGAAATCCTGGTCTGTTGCAGTATCGGGCCGCGCCAGCACGAACTTGGAGTTGAAGATGTTGAGCCCCTTGTTCTCCATCGCGCCCATATTGAAATCGTTGACCGCAACGATGTTGTACACATCGAGATCGTATTCACGGCCGTATTTCTCCTCATCCCAGCGCATCGCGTTTACCAGCGAGCGCAGCGCGTGATCGCACTTGTCGATGTTTTCCGGCTCGACATAGACGCGCAGCCGCACCGCGCGTCCCGAGGGCGTGGTGTGCAGGTCCTCGACGTAATGCAGATCCCCGGCCACCAGCGCGAACAGGTAGCAGGGCTTGGGTATCGGGTCATCCCAGACCGCATAGTGGCGGCCATCGGGCAACTCACCGGTTTCACACGGATTGCCGTTCGACAGCAACACCGGAAAGGTGGTCCTGTCGGCCTCGATTCGCACCGTGAAGCAGGCCATCACGTCCGGGCGATCGATGAACCAGGTGATCTTGCGAAAACCCTCGGGCTCACACTGGGTACAGAACATGCCGGCTGACCGGTACAGGCCTTCGAGCGCCGTGTTGTTCTCCGGCGCGATGATCACCTCGCTCTCGAGTACGAACGCCGGCGGCGGATCGGTCAGCGTCAGCGAATCCGCGTCCACCTGATAGCGCTCGGCGGAGAGTTCGCTGCCGTCCAGACGCACCCAGACCGGCTGCAGACCCTCGCCGTTCAGACGCAGCACCCCGCCCTGTCCGTCCGGGTTGCGCCGGATCGCGAGACGCGCCGTTACGGCGGTGCCCTGCTCGCGCAGGTCGAACCGCAGGTCGACCGTATCGATCAGATACGGCGGAGGCTGGTACTCGGACAGTTTGATGGTGCGTGGCGTGGCCTCTTTCATCGTGTCGAACCCGATCGTTGCTGGCTGAGTGGCCAGATCATATCGACGCACCGAACGCGCGCCAAACGCGGCCAACCCTGTGCCCACCGTGGGTAAAATCGTGCGGTTTCGCCAGCGCGCCCCGGTTGATACGATGCAGAGAAGACCATCGGAGGAAATGGCATGCCGGAAATCGTGATCTACAGTACCGGAATGTGCCCCTACTGCGTGCGCGCGAAGATGCTGCTGCAACGCAAGGGCATGCACTGGCAGGAGCGGCGTATCGACCTCGACCACGGCCTGGCGAGCGAGATGCTGCGGCGCAGCAAACGCCGCACCGTGCCGCAGATTTTCATCGACGATCAGCATGTCGGCGGCTATGACGACATGGCTGAACTGGACGTCTCAGGCGAGCTGGACGTGATGCTGGGCCTGGCCGGCAACAGCATGCCGGATGACGCGGCCCACACGATCGACGCATCGGAAGACGCCCCGACCTGAGCGTGCGAGACGACAGCGTGTCCGGTGAAAGCGAGACCATGCGCCTCGACAAGTGGCTGTGGGCGGCACGCTTCTTCAAGACCCGCACCCTGGCCGCGGAGGCGGTCGACGGCGGCAAGGTGCATCTGAACGGACAGCGCACCAAGCCCGGAAAGGCGGTGCATCGAGGCAGTCGCCTGCAGATCAGCAAGGGC
>CBDTXT010000073.1:0-10091 GCA_965364465.1 uncultured Chromatiaceae bacterium | reverse complement strand
CTGCAGACACGGGGGCAGCACAATCGGGCGCACATGGGTAAACTAGCGCCACGCTAAATTCCAAGAACCGACGACGGCCGGCCTCCGGCACCCCAGGACAAACGATGCGCTGCCCCATCATGCCCAGTCGCAGCCCGACGCCCCGCGTCGTCAAGGCCCGCCCGATCGTCGCTGCCCGGAGTCTCAGCAGGTGAACCTCGCGCTGCTGGTCCTGATCCCGTTTGTCGGGTCGGCGCTGGCGGCCTGGGCCGGCGGTCACGGTCGGCTGCGGTCGGCCTATACGGCCAGCCTCGTGAGCTTCAGCGCGCTCATGCTGCTGTTGCCCTTGGTGGGCGATGTGCTACAGGGTGAGACCTTGTTGTGGCGCCATGACTGGGTGCCCGCGGCGGGTCTGGCCGTCAGCCTGCGCCTGGACGGCCTGGGTCTGCTGTTCGCGCTGATGATCCTGGTGATCGGCCTGCTGGTGATCCTCTACGCCCGCTATTACCTGTCCGAAAAAGACCCGATGGGGCGCTTCTACGCCTATCTGCTGCTGTTCCAGGGCTCGATGCTGGGCGTGGTGCTGTCGGAAAACATCATCCAGCTGCTGATCTTCTGGGAATTGACCAGCATCAGTTCCTTCCTGCTGATCAGCTACTGGCGGCACCGTGAGGATGCACGCCAGGGCGCGCGCATGGCGCTGGCGATTACCGGTGCCGGCGGTCTGGCGATGCTGGCCGGCTTCCTTCTGCTCGGCGAGATCGTCGGCAGCTACGAGCTGTCGGTGATCCTGCGCTCGGGCGATCTCATCCACGAACACCCCTGGTACGTCCCGACGCTGGTACTGATCCTGCTTGGCGTGTTCACCAAATCGGCGCAGTTCCCGTTTCATTTCTGGCTGCCGCACGCGATGGCCGCCCCGACCCCGGTCAGTGCGTATCTACACTCGGCGACCATGGTCAAGGCCGGGGTCTTCCTGCTCGCGCGGCTGTTCCCGGCCCTGTCCTATTCGGCCGAGTGGTCCTGGCTGGTAGGTGGCGCCGGACTGATAACGCTGTTGCTCGGCGCCTATACCGCGCTGTTCCAGCACGACCTGAAGGGACTGCTGGCCTACTCGACCATCAGTCACCTCGGCCTGATCACGCTGCTGTTCGGCATTGGCACGCCGCTGGCCGCGGTGGCCGCGGTATTCCACATCATGAACCACGCGACCTTCAAGGCCTCGCTGTTCATGGCGGCGGGCATTATCGACCACGAGGCCGGTACCCGCGACATGCGCAGGTTGAACGGCCTCTGGAAGTACATGCCGTACACCGCGGTGCTGGCGATGGTAGCGGCCGCCGCGATGGCCGGCGTCCCGCTGCTCAACGGGTTTCTGTCCAAGGAAATGTTCTTCGCCAAGACCGTGTACCTGACCGACCAGGGCACGATCCCCTGGCTGCCGATCGTGGCCACGCTGGCGGGCGCGTTCGCGGTCGCGTACTCGCTGCGCTTCATCCACGACGTGTTTTTCAACGGTGAGCCAATCGATCTGCCGCGCACCCCGCACGAACCGCCGCGCTGGATGAAACTGCCGGTCGAGGTCCTGGTGGTGATCTGCCTGGCGGTCGGTGTCGCGCCGGCCTGGACCTTCGGCCCGCTGCTGGCGAGCGCTGCGGCGGCAACGCTGCAGGGCCCATTGCCGGAATACAGCCTGGCGGTCTGGCATGGCTTCAACCCGGCACTGGCCATGAGCCTGGTCGCGCTGGCCGCCGGCGTGATCATCTACGCACTGCGCGAACCGTTGCTACGCTGGCACGACCGTGGCGTTGGCCGCATCGACGCCCGTGGCTACTACCAGCTATTCGAGCACTGGCTGTTCCGCACTGCCCGACGCCTCGACACGGTGCTCCAGCGACCGGCGCTGCAACGCATGGTGGCGATTCTGACCCTGGGCGCGATCACCGTCGCGCTGCTCGGCTGGTGGGGACTGGGCCCGCTGCGAGGGCCACAACCGCTCAGCCCGCTCGACCCGGTCAGTCTGGTGGCAGGCGGCGCGCTGATCGCCGCGGCGCTCGGCACCGTGCTGTTGCACCGTCAGCGCCTGACGGCGCTGCTAATGCTGAGCGTGGTCGGCCTGATCATCGCACTCACCTTCGTCAAATTCTCGGCCCCCGACCTGGCGCTGACCCAGCTCTCGGTCGAGGTGGTGACCATCGTGCTGCTATTGCTCGCACTGTACTTCCTGCCGCCGCAAACGCCACCGGAATCGAAACCCGGCCGGCTTGGTCGCGACCTGATCCTGGCTGGCGCCGCCGGACTTGGCACGGCCGCCCTGACCTGGGCGGTGCTGACGCGATCGCACGAGACCATCGCCGGCTACTTCCTCGCCAACAGCGTGCCGGGCGGCGGCGGCACCAATGTCGTGAACGTGATCCTGGTGGACTTCCGCGGTTTCGACACGCTGGGCGAGATCACGGTGCTGGCGATCGCCGCGATAGGGATCTATGCAATGCTCGAGGGACTGCGGCTCACCGCCCCCGAGGCCGACGCCGTCGGGCGGCGCTGGAGCTGGGACGTGCACCCGTTGATCATGGCGACCTTTTCGCGGCTCCTTCTGCCGCTGGCGCTGCTGGTGGCGATCTTCGTGCTGCTGCGCGGCCACAACCTGCCCGGTGGCGGCTTCATCGCCGGCCTGATCACCGCGGTCGCGCTGATCACCCAGTACCTGGCCAACGGCATCGCCTGGACGCGCTCGCGCATGAATACCAAGCTGCACCCGATGACCGGCATCGGCCTGCTGATCGCCACGGCGACCGGGCTGGGCAGCTGGGTCTTCGGCTACCCGTTCCTGACCTCGACCTTCAGCCACGTGCATTGGCCGCTGGTCGGCGAATTCGAACTCGCCTCGGCGATGCTGTTCGACCTCGGGGTCTACCTGGTGGTGGTCGGGGTCACGCTGGTGATCCTGCTGCAACTCGGCCGCCTCCACGACACCAATCGCCCGCAGCACGCGGCGGACGCCCGGGAGGACGGCGACTGATGGAGGCCCTGATCACGATCGTCGTCGGTGTGCTGACCGCCTGCGGGGTCTACCTCAGCCTGCGCGGCCGCACCTTTCCGGTGGTGCTCGGCCTTACCCTGTTGTCTTACGCGGTGAACCTGTTCCTGTTCGTGATGGGCCGCCTGGTGATCGGCGCACCGCCGATCATCCGGGACGCTGCCACAGGCTATGCGGACCCGCTGCCGCAGGCCCTGGTGCTGACCGCGATCGTCATCAGCTTCGGCATGACCGCCTTCGTCGTGATCCTGGCGCTGAGAGCCCGTGCCGAGTTGGGCAATGATCACGTCGACGGCGAGGAGCCGCCGCGATGAACCACCTGGTGATTGCACCGCTTCTGGTGCCGCTGCTGGCCGGGATCGCGTTGATCCTGCTGCGCGCATCGGCGACGCGGGTACACCGGGCCCTGAGCGGTGCGGCCGTCGTGGCGCTGGCCATTGTGGCCCTTACACTGTTGATCCAGGTCAGTGACGGCGAGGTGCTGGTCTACCGCCTGGGCAACTGGCCGGCGCCGTTCGGCATCGTGCTGGTGGCGGACCGGCTGGCCGCGGTGATGGTGCTGATCACTGCGCTGCTGGCCGCCAGCGTCGTGTTGTATGCGGCGCGGGGTGCCGACCGCGCCGGGCGCTATTTTCACGTGCTGTTCCAATTGCAGCTGTTCGGACTGAACGGCGCATTCCTGACCGGCGACCTGTTCAACCTGTTCGTGTTCTTCGAGGTGCTGCTGATCGCCTCCTATGGCCTGCTGCTGCACGGCGGCGGCGCCGAACGAACGCGCGCCGGGCTGCACTATGTGGTGCTGAACCTGATCGGCTCGACCTTGTTCCTGTTCGCGGTCGGCACCCTTTACGGGCTGCTCGGCACGCTGAACATGGCGGACCTGGCAAGGCAGCTGACGACGCTGGCGCCGGACGATCTCGGCGTGGCGCGGGCCGCCGGCCTGCTGCTGTTCGCGGTGTTCGCGCTGAAGGCCGCGCTCGCCCCGCTGCACCTGTGGCTACCGGGCGCCTACGGCCATGCGAGCGCACCGGTCGCGGCCATGTTTGCGATAATGACCAAGGTCGGGGCCTACGCGATACTGCGCGTCTACAGCCTGATGTTCGGACCCGACAGCGGGCCGGCGGCCGGACTGCTGGATCCTTGGCTGCTGCCGCTGGCGCTGCTGACCGTGGTGGCCGGCACCGTCGGTGTCCTTGCCAGCCAGCGCCTGGCGCAACAGGCCGCGTACCTGGTCGTGGTATCCGCCGGCACCCTGCTCACGGCGTTCGGGCTGGGTGGCGAGGCCGCTTTGGCCGCCGGGCTTTATTACCTGGCCCATACCACCTTCGCCGCCGCGGCCTTGTTCCTGCTGGCCGACATCCTCGGCAAGGCGCGAGGAACGGTGCACGACCGCCTGACTGCCGGTCCCAGCCTCCCACACGGCCAGTTGCTCGCAGGGGGCTATCTGCTGATCGCGCTGGCGATGAGCGGGTTGCCACCGCTGTCCGGCTTCATCGGCAAGTGGCTCATCCTGCAGTCGAGCCTCGGCGGCACCTGGATGCCGTGGGTGCTCGGTGTGTTGCTGGTCACCAGCCTGCTCGCGGTGATGGCACTGGCGCGCTCGGGCAGCCAGCTGTTCTTCAAGATCGACCCTGGGACGAGCGCAGGCGCAGCGACGCGCCTCGGTGATCTCGCTGCCCCGTTGCTGCTGGCGCTCATCGGCATAGCGATGGTCGTGTATGCCGGGCCCGTGTATGAATTCAGCCGGGCAGCGGCGACACAGCTGGTGCAGCCGGATGCTTATCTGAATGCGGTACTGCAGACCGGCGCCGGGGTGATGACCCGATGACCCGCCTACTGCCACACCCGCTGCTCTCGGCGATCCTGCTGGTGATCTGGCTACTGCTGGTGAACGAGCTGAGCATCGCCCATCTGCTGCTGGGGGCCTTGCTCGGCTGGGCGGTGCCACTGTACACCGCGCGCTTCTGGCCCGACCAGGTGCACGTGCGCCGGCCGCTCGTGTTGCTGCGTTTCCTGGCCGTGGTGCTGTACGACATCCTGGTGGCCAACCTCACGGTGGCGCGCCTGATCCTGGGACGGCAGGAGCACCTGCAGCCTGCGTTCGTGGTGATGCCGCTCGCGCTGCGCAGCGAACTGGCGATAAGCCTGCTCGCCAACACCATATCGCTGACCCCGGGCACGGTGTCGACCTACCTGACCGCCGATCGCAGCTGCCTGATCATCCACAGCCTGCACACCACGGCGCCGGAGGAACTGCTGGCAACCATCCGCCAGCGTTACGAGGCGCCACTGAAGGAGATCCTGGAGACATGCTGAGCACAGCCGTCTATATCGCCTTCGGTCTGGTGAGCGCCGCACTGCTCTTGTCCTTCTGGCGTCTGCTGCTGGGGCCGAGCACGCCCGATCGGATACTGGCACTGGACACGCTGTACGTGAACACAGTGGCGCTGCTGGTGCTGCTCGGCATCCACCTGGGCAGCAACCTGTATTTCGAGGCCGCGCTGCTGATCGCGATGATCGGCTTCGTCGGCACCGTGGCCCTGAGCAAGTTTCTGACCCGCGGCGATATCATAGAATGATGACCAGCATGCTCGAAGTGCTGATTTCCGCATTGATCCTGACGGGCGCCGGTTTCACGTTGATCGGTTCGCTGGGATTGCTGCGCCTGCGCGATTTCTACAGCCGCCTGCATGCGCCGACCAAGGCCACCACGCTCGGTGTCGGCAGCCTGTTGATCGCCTCCGCGATATTCTTCAGCCACCAAGACGAGGGCATGAGCCTGCACGAGGTGCTGGTCACGCTGTTCCTGTTCATCACCGCCCCGGTGGGCGCACACCTGATGGCCAAGGCGGCACTGCACCTGCGCGTTCGATCGCTTGCCAAACCACCCGCCGAGGATCTGCTCGAGGGTGCGAGCTGCGATGCGACGCGCACGGAGTCCTCGCGCGATTGACGCGCCGGCGGCGCGCAAGGTCAGGGCGTGGACCCGGGCGTCGCGGGATGCTCGACACCGCGTCGCAAGGACCACTTGAGCAACCCCGGTGCAATCAGCGTCGTGATCACGACCATCAGTACGATGGCCGAGAACAGCTGACCGCTGATCACGCCCAGCGACTTGCCGATGCTCGCGAAGATCAGGCCCACCTCCCCGCGCGGCATCATACCGAGACCCACGGCCAGGCGATTGAGTCCGCGCCCGGCGGCTAAGCCGCTTACCAGCTTCCCGATGATCGCGGCAACCGTCAGGCCGCTGGCGAACAGCCAGACCTCGAGGCCGAGGAAGCTCTCGAGTTTGACCTGCAGGCCGATCAGTACGAAAAAGATCGGTACCGTCACCGCCTCGAGCGGGGCCATCAGGCTCTTGATCGTCAGCTTGCTGTCAAAGCACTCGTCCTCCCAGTAACGGAAGTAGCAGTCGTTCATGATCAGCCCGGCAGCAAAGGCCCCGATGATCGTCGCCAGGCCGACCAGGTCGGCGAACCAGGCCAGACCCATCACGAAGATCACGGTCGCGAAGATCTTCGCCTCGACGAACTCGAGGCCGCGCATGCTGTGGATCAGCGCCCGCAGTATGGGCGGCCCCGCGTACAATGACGCCGTGACGAAGAGCACGGCCAGCCCCAGGATCTGCAGAATCGCATAGCCGCTGACCGCGTTGTTGACCACGATGCCAGACACGATCGCGAGCGAGATCAACCCCAGCACGTCATCGAAGATCGCGGCGCCCATGATGATCGTCGCCTCGGTCGAATGCAGCGCGCCGAGTTCGCTGAGTACGCGGGCGGTGATGCCGACACTGGTGGCGCCGAGCGTCGCACCGATGAACAGCAGCGAACCGAGCGAGTTTTCCGGCAGGACCAGCCAGGCGACGCCCAGCCCGAGCATGAACGGGGTCAGCATCCCGACCAGCGCGACCTTGAGTGAGGCCACCCCGGCGTCGCGCATTTCCTCGACGCTGCTCTCGAGCCCGACCAGGAACAACAGGAAGATCACGCCATAGCGCGAGAAGATGTCGATAGTGTGCGCGATACCGAGCAGCTGACCGCCGTAAGGTCCGTTCAGCAGCTCTACCATCTTCTGGGCGATCTGCGGATCGCCGGTGCGCTGCAGCGCAGCCTGGTCCACCGCGACACCGCTCAGCGTGAGGTCGACGATATCGAACAGCGCGGTGCCCTCGCGCAGCACCAGGATGAAATCGCCACCCAGCAGGTAGATCAGGTTCCCGAGCAGGATGCCGACCACCAGTTCGCCAAGCACCGACGGCTGGCCCAGCCGGCGCGCGACGAAACGCCCGATGACCGCAAACACCAGGATGGTCGTTACGCCCAGTATCACGGGGGCGACCGGATCGGAATGACCGGACTGGAACGCCATGACCAGGCCGGGCCAACATACCAGGGCCCCCAGGGCCAGGCGCCGGCGGCTCTCAGCGGATGCGGACACGGCGGCGAACCAATATCGAGGGATTAAGGTGCACGACCTGCACTTCTCGGCGCCCTTACCTTGGTTTCAACAGGGTAAATCTAGGCTACCACAATGCTTCCGGCCATCCCTGGGATAACGGGACCATGTGCCGAATACCGGTGATATATTCGCCCGACGGGCGTCCCGACCCGGCCCTCACGGTTCAGCAACATGCAACCCGCAACAGACCTGTTCGCTTATCGACGCCACTGGGCACATAAGTTTGGCCCGGCGCCGTTCCTGCCCATGTCGCGCGACGAGATGGAGCTGCTCGGCTGGGACAGCTGCGACATCGTCATCGTGACCGGTGACGCCTATGTCGATCACCCGAGCTTCGGTATGGCCGTGATCGGGCGGGTGCTCGAGGCCCAGGGCTTCCGTGTCGGGATCATTGCCCAGCCGGACTGGACCTCGGCCGACGATTTCGCGCGCCTGGGCCGGCCAAACCTCTACTTCGGCGTGACGGCCGGCAACATGGACTCGATGGTCAACCGCTACACCTCCGAACGGCGCCTGCGTTCGGACGACGCCTACACACCCGGCGGCGAGGCCGGAAGGCGTCCAGACCGGGCGGTCATCGTGTATGCGCAGCGCTGCCGGGAGGCCTTCCGGGACGTGCCGGTGGTCATCGGCGGCATCGAGGCCAGCCTGCGCCGGATCGCCCATTTCGACTACTGGCAGGAGAAGGTGCGGCGTTCGGTACTGGTCGACGCCAAGGCAGACCTCCTGCTATACGGCAACGCCGAGCGTGCGATCGTCGAACTCAGCCATCGTCTGGCGGGCGGCGAACCGATCGACCGGATAACCGACCTCCGGGGCAGCGCTTTCGTGCGCCGGCAGCTTCCGACCGACTGGACCCTGGTCGACTCGACGAGCGTCGATGCGCCGGGCCGGGTCGACACGCATCCAGACCCTTACGCCGCGTCCAACGCGGCCGGCGGCGCGGGACCGGGAAACAGCGCCGCGGACACCCGATGCCCGTCCGGGCCGCGCGTCGTCGCGTTGCACGATCGCCCGCGTGGGCTCGACCGGCGGAAGACCGTACTGCGGATTCCGGACTACGAGTCGGTGCGCGCCGACCCGGTGCTGTATGCGCATGCGTCGCGCGTGCTGCACCTCGAGTCCAATCCCGGCAATGCGCGTTCGTTGGTGCAGCGACACGGAAACAGGGAGGTCTGGATCAATCCGCCGCCGATCCCGCTGCGCACCCCGGAGCTCGACAGGGTGTTCGAGCTGCCCTACCAGCGGGTCCCGCATCCCGCTTACGGCGATGCCGGGATCCCCGCCTACGAAATGATCCGCTTCTCGGTCAACATTATGCGCGGCTGCTTCGGCGGCTGCTCGTTCTGCTCCATCACCGAGCACGAGGGTCGCATCATCCAGAATCGCTCGGAGCACAGCATCCTGCGCGAGATCGAGAACATTCGCGACCACACCCCGGGCTTCACCGGGGTGATCTCAGACCTGGGTGGTCCCACCGCGAACATGTGGCGGCTGCATTGCAAGGACCCGGAAATCGAGTCGAAATGCCGGCGACTGTCGTGCGTCTACCCGGGTATCTGCGACAATCTCGAGACGGATCAGATGCCGCTGGTGCGCCTGTACCGCAAGGCGCGCGCGCTGCCCGGCATCAAGCGAATACTGATCGCCTCGGGCCTGCGCTACGACATCGCGGTCGAGACCCCGGCCTATGTCAAGGAACTGGTCACCCACCATGTCGGCGGCTACCTCAAGATCGCGCCGGAACACACGGAGCCCAATCCACTGTCGCACATGATGAAACCGGGCATCGGGACCTACGACCGATTCAAGGCCCTGTTCGACCGCTACTCCAGGCAGGCTGGCAAGGAACAGTATCTGATCCCCTACTTCATCGCGGCCCACCCGGGCACCAGTGACGAGGATATGCTCCGCCTCGCGCTGTGGCTCAAGAGCAATGGTTTCCGCGCCGACCAGGTGCAGGCCTTTCTGCCGTCGCCGATGGCGCTCGCAACCACGATGTGGCACAGCGGGCGAAACCCGTTGAAAAAGATCACACGGAGCTCGGTGCAGGTCGCATCACCCAAAGGGCGCCGCCAGCGCCGCCTGCACAAGGCATTTCTGCGCTACCACGATCCGAACAACTGGCCGCTGCTGCGCCAGGCGCTTAAATCGATGGGTCGCGCCGATCTGATCGGCAATGGCAAGCGACACCTGGTACCCAGCTATCAGCCGCGCGGGACCGGTGAACGCCCGGAAGGCCTCCGCGTGCCGGCGGGACGCGAGGCCGGCAAGCGGGCTTTTCGCACCCAGCACACGCACGGCCAGCGGAAGCCTGCGGGCCGACCGCGGCGCAAATCCTGAGGGCGTGCCGGCAGCACCCAGGGTTCGATTGCCGTCGAGCTGCCGCGCGGTCCAGGTCCACTACCAGCGGGGACGCGTAGCTCGCGCCGGGCTGGCAACGAGCGGAACATGCGGTAAGCTGGGCGGCGCCAACGGGGGCAGGCGGGCCCTGCCATCCACACCGCCCGGCTCACCGCCCAGGCGAGCGGCCGCGGTCGATTGGGAGCCAGAACGAATGGCACTTACTTAAGCCGATACGGGTTGTTTCTGGAGGAAACGTCGGTGG
>CBDTXT010000072.1:0-10116 GCA_965364465.1 uncultured Chromatiaceae bacterium | reverse complement strand
TCGTCAGGATGGTCAGGTTGGGGTTCATCTTGGCCCGGCGCTGGTTGATTTCCAGGCCGCAGGTTGGGTGGCACAGCTTGGGGAAGTACCGGTAAAGCTGGCTGACTCGCCCGCCAAGGTAGGGGCGCTTTTCTACCAGCACGACCTTTTTCCCGGTCTCGGCGGCCTCGAGTGCGGCGGTCATGCCGCTGATGCCGCCACCGACGACGAGAATGGTCTCGTTGGTGGCTACGACTTCCGTCATGGATGGTCCTCCGTCGCGGATAGTGATGAATCTCGTCCGTCCGAACGCGGCCGTCGGCGGGGTTCGGAGATGGGCTCGAATGCCCGGAATTCTTTCGTCTTGAAGGCCGGCGGCGCAGCAGCGCGTCGGGTATTTTCAGCGATCGTCAACAATACTCCCGTTGGGGGAGTATCGCTATGCGGCAACAATCGAATTTTCCGATGCACTAATAGATGCGGCGTATGTATCCTTGTAATCTGGCAGCTGGGGTATCGTCCCGCTTGCCGACGCCAAGTTGCCGGGGTGAACCCCGCCGGCCGGGCGACGGCACTGACTGTGGCGCTTGCACGCGGGTGCATTTGGCCCGCGGGCCGTGCCTCCCGGGGCGCTGCTGCACGCGTCGGCGCTGCAACTCCTGGCTGCGGGCCATGAAACTGCCTTCGGCCTGCAGATCGAATCTCCGGGGGAACAACCCGGGCGGGTCCTGATTACGCCCCGGCGTCCACGAGCCAGGTTTTTCTCGGGGTTGCCTCGCCGCGCGCGGCTGGGTAGCCTGCTGCGAGCCCAAAGTTCGCCATCCAGACCAGGTAGCACTGCCTTGACCGAGACCGCCAAAATCCTCCGCCCGGAAGAGAACTACATCGCGCTCGAGCCTTATTATCAGCCGGTGGGTGACGAGATCGCGGTGTTTGAAGCTGCTTATGGGAACGACCTGCCGGTACTGCTCAAGGGGCCGACCGGTTGCGGTAAGACGCGGTTCATGGAGCACATGGCGTGGCGTTTGAAGCGCCCGCTGATTACCGTCTCTTGTCATGACGACCTGACGGCCTCCGACCTGGTTGGCCGTTTCCTGGTCAAAGGTGGCGAAACCACCTGGGTCGATGGTCCCCTCGCGCGTGCCGTGCGATCGGGGGCGATTTGCTATCTGGACGAGGTAGTCGAGGCGCGGAAGGACACGACCGTCGTGATCCATCCCCTGGCCGACGACCGACGCGTGCTACCGATGGAAAAGATCGGTGAACTGGTCGAGGCCGCGCCCGGTTTCTGCCTTGCCATGTCATACAATCCGGGCTATCAGTCGGTGCTCAAGGACCTCAAACAGTCCACCCGCCAACGCTTCGTCGCACTCGAGTTCGACTACCCTAGTGCCGATCTGGAGCGACGGATCATCGAGCGCGAGTCTTCGGTCGACGCCGATCTCGCCGGGCGCCTGGTACGGTTTGCCCACATGACCCGCAATCTCAAAGGGCAGGGTCTCGATGAGGGCGCTTCGACCCGGCTGCTGGTGCACGCGGCCAAGCTGATCCACTCCGGTGTCGACCCGGTGGTCGCGTGTCGAGCCTCGATCGCACAGGCGCTGACCGACGATCGCGACATGCTGGTCGCGGTCAACGAGTTGTCGGCCTCCCTGTTCTAGTCAGACCGGCATGCCCGCCGGGCAGCTGATCTGGCGGCCCGCCATAGCTTTCAAGGACCTGCCGCCGCGGCCGCTACCCACCTCGTCGTTGTCCCCATGTGGCAGACCGGCGCCGTTGCCGCGATCTGGCGGTAGACCGGTCGCGTACCGGCCCGGGCCCGCAACAAACCGGATGCGGCGCTCCAGCGCCGCCAAGAGACGAGAATGGAGCCATGACACGCAAGCTGCAGGCTGGTTTGACCTTAATCGAAATCATGATCGCGGTGGCGATTCTCGCGATCATCTCGGCGATCGCGATACCTTGGTATCAGGGCTATCTCACCGAGGCGCGCTACGGGACCGCGCTCAAGGACATCCGCCAGATACAGTTGATCCTTGACGATCTTGCCGGGGATGGGAACCTGCAGGCGATCGACGGCAATGTCGAGACCGAGCTGGGTGTCTATACCGAGGAAACGACCGGCCGCGTGGTGCTCGATGCGCCGGGGACCACGCCGGCCGGGACGCAGCAGTGGCTCGATCCCTGGGAACGCATCTACCGTTACCGCCGGCCGGATTCCGCGTCGCAGGACTACCAGCTGTTCAGCCAGGGACCAGATGCAGGCGACACCTCGGACGACGCCAGCAAAGACTGAGGCGGCCGAGCAGCGTCGGGACGCCGTGTGGCTGCGGAATGATCGGCATCCCCCGTCTCGTCTCATCGTGAATCGGCGCCTTGCCCGGTCGACGACCACGTAGCCACGGGCTACCGGTCTGACGCAATCCTTCGATCGAACTGCTGCCCGCGGGCCGACGCGGTGGCTTTTTGCATGCCAACGCCTTCGCAATCATGCCAGCGTCGCCCCGAGGGGCTTTACAATCCTAGGAAATAAGCTATATTTTAGTTACTTAGAACAATAATTTAATTAATTAAGGCAAGTAGTGGCTGTAAACGCCTTGATTTTGAGACTCATCGCCCGCGTCCCCGCTGGGCGCGGAAATGCGGTGCAGGCCGCCCAAACTGAACTGCGCGCGTCGCGCGCGGGTATCGTGTGGCGCGTTCGCTGGCCGGGTCCGCAAGTCGCGTGCGCGGTGTCGATTCTGCGCGGCCTTGTCCATTCAGGCGGATTCCCCGCCGTTCGTTCCACCGGCAGCTCGCGCCTCTGTCAATCGAAGCTGTTGGTCAGGGTGTTGCGCCCAGCGGTGGGTAACTAGCGTGGCTGCAGCCCGGTCTGGCCCGTCCATCGTTGTCTATGCGATCGGCATGGTTACGCTCGTCCTGCTGGCGTTTCTCGGCTATGCAGCGCTGACCTACAACGAGTATCAGCGTGTGCGGGCGGATAGGCAGGAGACCAGCCACGCTGCGGCAAAGAAAGAGATCGAGGTGGCGATGGGCCACCTGTGGCGCAAGGCCGAAATGCTGGCCGAACGCTTTGCCGCCAGCGAAGCGGTTGACGATCTGTTGCTCAGGTCGCGGGCCCTTTCCTATTGGCACGATCAGCGCAGGATCGACACAAGTCTGCTATCTCCAGCCGTTGAGGCAAGCGAGATCTACGGCCGGGACGGCCATGCCTTGACGCCCCCGGACGGCGGTACGCTGCCACGCCGGATCCCGCTACCGCCGCCGACGAGCCATGTCGAGTTCGTCGACGAACAGCCCGCGATACTGGTGTTTCGGGCGGTACCCGGCGTTCAGGATGTCGCGCATCTCGAGCCGCGTGGTTACGTTGGCTTACGCGTCCGGTTCTTGCGGGAGCTGCGCGAGGCCGGCAACTACCGGTATGTTGACCCGCAGACTATTCGGTTTCTGCCTGGAACTGGCTCGATGATGACCAGGCCCGATCTGCAATCAGCCGTGCAATTCTCCCTGCGTGAGCATCCGGCAGGCGAGGCCGAGACGACACTGCTGTTCGGCATGATCCGCAACCTGAGCATCATTGCCGCGGTCTTGCTGCTGGCCTTGTATCCGGCACTGGTCCTGCTCATCGTTCGCCCCCTGCGAGCCATTTCGAAACACGTCGACCGGCTGAAGCGAAGCCCCGGTGGCCTGATGCTCGACCGCCTGCCCGGTGTCCTGCCGATCGCCGAAACGGAAAAGATCCGCGAGTCGCTCAATGCATACCAGGAACAGTTGGGGGACGTGCATTCAAGCCTGGAAGAAAAGAGCCAGGAGCTTTGGGCAATGGCGCATCACGATGCGGCGACCGGCGCCAAGAACCGTCGTGCGTTCGATGAGTTCATGCAGAACTTTGCCAGGTCACTGGGCGAACATGACGTCGAGGTGTGTTTCGCACTGTTCGACGTCAATCACTTCAAGGCGATCAACGACACCTATGGACACGGTGTCGGCGACAAGGTGCTGAAGGTGATTGCCGAACGCATCCGTGCGGTGTTGCGCAAGGACGAGGAGCTCTTCCGCATCGGTGGGGATGAGTTTGCGGTCATCCTGCTCGACTGCAATGAAACGGCGGGGCTGCGCATCGCCGAACGCTGTCATGAAAAAATCGTCGGATACGATTTCACCAGGTTGGGCATACGCGAGCCCTTGCGCATTAGCGCCGGGCTCGCGAATGCGCGGATCGACGACATCGACGACCTGCAATCGCTGCAATGGAAGGCCGATGCGGCTATGTACCGCGCCAAACGTCCGGGGCAGGCCAACGTCGTGATGTTCAGTGAAGCTTTGGCGCGTGACTCCGAGGGACTCTTCTCGACCTGGGTAAACACCGCTGTCTACGATGCGGTCATTTATGGTAAGGGCCTGACGATGCATTATCAGCCCATCGTCGACCTGGAAACTGGCGCCGTCTGCCACTACGAGGCCTTGGTGCGAATTTCGCAGGACGGCGAGTTGATCCAGCCTTCCAATATCTTCCCAGTGGTCGAGGCGAGGCGACTCGAGGTCGAACTGGACCGTGCCGTGATCCGCCAGGTGATGGGTGATCTGGAGGCTGGCAAGGTCGCTCCCGGAACCGGTGTGTCGATCAATCTGTCGGGCCCGACGCTGGTTCACGAGCAGGTTTGCGACTGGCTGGCCGGATTCCAGTCTCTTCTCGGGGACTACCGGGTGATGATCGAAGTAACCGAAACCGCGCTGATCACTCAGATCGGTCTCGCAAACGACAATCTCGCGCGACTGCGCGACCATGGATTCGAGATTGCACTTGACGATTTTGGCAGTGGATATTCGTCGGTCAGATACCTCGCAAATATGCCCGTCGGCGTCGTCAAGTTCGATATCAGTCTGATCCAGGGCCTGCGGGACGAGACTCAGGGCAGCATGGTCCTGCATCTGGCGCAGATGATCTTGGCGTCGGGTCACCGCCTTGTCGCCGAAGGAATCGAGGATGCTGCGACGCTCGAGGTGGTGCGCGAGTCAGGTTTCGTGTTGGGGCAGGGTTACCTGATGGGCAGGCCAACCGAGCAGGCGCAGCTGACCAGCGTAAGGTTCGACAACGTCGCCCAGTTCCCGAACAACAGGTGTGCCTGACCGAGGCAAGACGTCGCTCGGCCTTTTCGGTGGAATGTGCGCGGTTGACCTGCTGGCCGATCACGTCATAGCGTTAGTGAAGATCAGAAGACTCGTCGGCCGCACCTGATCGGCCGTCCGCTGCCTGGAAAGCCGCCGTCCCTTGAGCCGATCGCCACTCGACATCGTTGCCATTGCCTCGCGCCTGGACCAGTACCTCGAGGTGGAGTTCACCTTCATCCATACCGAGGGGCTGTCCGAGGTGCTGGCCGGTATGTCGCGTGAGCGCCAGGACTTCATCCTGGAATGGACGCGCCGCGCCGCGGCTACCAACACCGAGCTGGCCTTCCAGTTTGCCAATCGCGCGCAGCAGGCCCTGCGCGAGGTGGATGCGGACGTGGTCGCTGCATGGTGCCTGCATGCGATGGACAGCTACGACAGGGCAGGCCTGCAGGCGGCCATGTCGGTGATCCGCGATCTGGACAGCTTCCTCGCGGTCGGCCATCAACGGGCAGCCGGCTCGCTGTTCGAAGAGGCCGTCCCGGTACTTCTTCCGTTCGTGCAGGGACTGGAGGGTCGTCGGCTGAAGATAGAACCCGGCGAGTTTGCCTGGACCGATGGCGAAGTGCTCTACCTGCCCGAGATCGTCGCCCGTCTGGACAGCCGCGAAGAGAACTTTCAATTGTTCAAGGCTATCGTCGCCCATCTCTGGGCGCAGACGCGATACGGCACTTTGAATCTGGACCTGCCCAGCGAGCTCGCGCGCTTCCCAGACGCCGCGCGGGCACAGCAAGTGTTTCACGCGCTCGAGACCCTGCGCCTGGATGGGCGCATCGCCGCCGAGCTGCCAGGCCTATACCGTCGCATGCGGGAGTTGAGCCACGCACTCGGCGACGACCGTATCGCAGACAGCTGGCAGCCGGCGGCACAGGCTTTGGCGCAGCCGCGCGCCTCGGTGCAAGACAGCTTACGCTGGATGGCAGACCTATACGAAGGCGATCCACCGCCGCAGCGTTGTTACCAGGGGAAAATAGACCCAGAGGCCGCCCGGGATGCGCGTCTCCGACGCCTGGAACGCGACAAGGCCCTGCTCCGTGAGAGCCTGCGCGTGATAGCGAACGAGATCGCTGAGGGGCGGATCGACCGCGCACCGCCGGACCGGTTCGAGGTGAAGGAACCGGAGCAGCAGGACCAGACCCCTTCGTTACAGGTTGAGGTCATGCTCTCCGAACAGCCCGTCCCCTTGCCGGACAGGGTGCGTGAGCAGTTGACCTCGATCCTGCTCGATCTCGGGGAGATACCCCCTGAGTATCTCACGCCGGCCGGCGAGGGTGAGTACGATGCAAGCCTTTTCCAAGAGCAGGCGCTAAACCCGGAAGACGTCTGGGCTGGCACCTACCATGAAGAAGGTGCGTTCCTTTACAACGAGTGGGATACGGTGCGCCAGGCGCACAAAAAGAACTGGTGCGTGCTGCGCGAGATCGAGGTGGCGCCCGGTGACACCGCCTTTCACCGAGCGACGCTCGGCAAGTACGCCGGGTTTCTGCATTCCCTGCGGCGTACTTTCGAGATTCTGCGTGGAGAAGACAGGCTTCTGAAGCGCCAGAACGATGGGGAGGACATCGATATCGACGCGCTCGTAGAGGCCTGGGGCGATGTGCATGTAGGGCTCGAGATGACCGACCGGCTCTTCACGCGGATGCACAAGGAAGAGCGGAATATCGCCGTAATGTTCATGGTCGACATGTCGGGATCGACTCGCGGCTGGATCAACGAGGCCGAACGCGAGGCCTTGATCCTTATGGCCGAGGCATTGAATGCATTGGGAGACCGCTATGCCATCTATGGTTTTTCTGGATGGACCCGTAAGCGCTGTGAGGCTTTCCGGGTGAAGGATTTCGATGAACCTTGGGACGAACATGTGATCGGGAGGGTTTGCGGGATCGAGCCCAAGGACTACACGCGCATGGGTGCGCCGATCCGCCACTTGGTCCAGAAGCTCAAGCAGGTCGAGGCCCGCACCAAGCTATTGGTTACCCTGTCTGACGGCAAGCCAGATGATTACGACCTCGAGTACCGTGGCGAGTACGGCATCGAGGATACGCGCCAGGCCCTGTTCGAGGCGCGCCGCGAAGGGGTCCATGCCTACTGCATCACGATCGACCGAGAGGGCCAGGACTATCTGCCACATATGTACGGGGCTGCCAACTACACGGTGCTCGACGATATCGCCAAGCTGCCACTCAAGGTTTCGGACATCTATCGCCGCATCACCTCCTGAGCGGGAATCTCAGCATTGCAATCGTGATTGCCTCTTGGCAACCTCTGCGCAGACTGGCTGACGAGCGGCCTGGCGCTTGGTCGCCCGCATTGGCTAAGGCGGCGCGCCTCACAGCGCCCGGCCGACCCATGCCACGGCCTGCGAATATCCAATCTTCAGAAGGGGAAATTGATGAGATCACGTTATCTGCTGCTTGCTGGCCTGATGTTGACGGGTGGCGCGCAAGCCGTACCCGATTACGCTGCGACGGTTGGGACGGCACCCGGGCCCGAGGCGTACGCCTATATGGGTGCCCCGGGGGGCGGTGCTCGTATGGACAATCCCGCATTCGCGTTGCGCGCCGGCGTTGACAAGCTTCTTGCATTTCTTGGGAATCAGCAACGGACTTCAGAGCAGGCGCTGGCCGAGTTTCTGGAGCGCGAGATCGCGCCGTTCTTCGACTTCGAGTACATGGCCGAATCGGCGGGCGGTCGCCTTTTCGAGCAGCAGGACGAGCAGGATCGTCAGGCCATGATCGATGCAGTAAAGACCAGCTTTCTCTCCAAAATGGCGCAGAAGCTGGGCGGCTATCAAGATCAGCAAGTGCGCTTCCTGCCGCCGCGCGCCGGCAATGACGGGCGCACCGCACAGGTCAGCGTCGCCGTACTCAATCCCGGCCGTTACCCGACACGGCTGGATTTTCGCATGTACCACAACGGCGAGGATTGGAAGGTATACGATGTTGCGGCCAACGGGCAGAGCGCTATCGTCCACTATCGCAATCAGTTGGTGCGCCAGATGAACCAGAGACGCATGCGGCAGATGCGGCAGATGCCGCCGGCGACGCTTGGTCCGGGTATGCCGCGGATGCACTATGGGCCGCCACAGCCGATTCGCTGACGCCGGTTTGGCCTCGGCCGGCTCGTCAATGCCGGGCTATTGCCCGGACAGGCGGGCCGTATGCAGATCGATGAGTTGGCGTATCGCGTCGAGCATCGGCGCGTACTCTCCGTAGTCGACGGGTATTGGCCAACAACTGCCGGCGATCTGCAGGCGCAGGCTGGGGAAGCTGTCGGCCCCCATTGAACGCGCCCGTGTGATCTCCTTTGCCAGCAACGCATGCGTCGCAGGTGCATCGAGCAGCGCGCCGAATAGCGGGCCGTCGAGCCCCAATATCTCTGCCAGCGAGATCAGCGTATCGGCGTCCGAGGGGTTGCGCGCCTCGAGGTAGTAGGCACGCTGGATCGCTTCGATCATCGTCGGTTCCAGCTCGGGATCGAGTTCGCGTGCCGCGACCACGGCTCGGCATGCTGGCCAGGTGCTGCGCCGCGGCCGGCAGTGGGTCCAAAACTCGTGATTGAACTGCGTACCGGCGATGCTTTGCTCGATCTGCCGCCAGGTGTTCTGCAAAATGCGCTGCATCTGCTCCGGCATTGGCTGGTCGCTGTCGGGGGCCAGTCCGCCGAGTAGGCGGGTCACCTTGATCCCGCGGGGCAGGTGCTCCAGCAATTCCTGCAACCGCGACCGGAATCCCCAGCACCAACTGCACATCGGATCGTGAATGTAGATGAGTTCGGGATCATCCAGTTTTAGCGAACCGCTTGCCATCACAGTTGGAACTTGGATGCCGGGTAAGGTTCCAAAAGGGCTGATGACGACGAATTACACAAGCTAAGCCGATGGCGCAACAGACGAATCGGGACCAAACCGGTCGTATCGGTCGGGCGATGATGATATTTGCCTGGATTGCCGGACTGGCCCTTTTATCCTTGCTGTTCCAGGATCAGCTCCAGTCACGTTTTAACCCGAATACCGAACTGCCGGAACGGGTCGGGCCGGATGGTATTCAACAAGTCGTGTTGGAGCGGAACGCACGGGGGCATTATGTGGCCGATGGCGCGATCGACGACATGGGGGTCACCTTTCTTATCGACACCGGCGCAACCGATGTCGCCATTCCCGGGGCGCTGGCCGACCGCCTAATGCTCGAGCGCAAGGCGGGGGGCATAACCCAGACTGCGAATGGTCCTGTGGCTGTCTGGCAGACCCTGCTGCGCCGGGTAAGGCTGGGCCCGATCGAACTCAACAATGTACGCGCGGCCATCGTGCCATCCATGGGCGCAGGTGATCCGGTGTTGCTTGGGATGAGCTTCCTTCGCCAACTCGAATTCTCGCAACGCGATGGCCGACTCACGTTGCGCCGTCCGCGATGAGTCGAACTGAAAAACGCCGCGAGTAGCGGCGTCTTTCGCTCCCTTCACCGGGTAGCCGGAGCGCCCGGCGAACTATCCGATGGTGTCTTTCAACGCCTTTAGCGCAGATACGCGAACCACCGTGGATGCTGGCTTGGCAGCGATTTTGATCGCTTCGCCAGTCGCCGGGTTACGGCCCATGCGTGCTTTGCGGGCCGGCTTCTTGACCCGTCGAATCTTCACGCCGGTGTTTGGAATGGTGAACTCACCGGAGCCCCGTTTCTTCATGTGGGCCTCGATCATGTCGCCGAGAGCTGCGAAGACATTGCCGATATCTTTCTTGGAGAGACCGGTGTTATCGGCCAGCGCGGCAATGATCTGCGTCTTCGTCTGCTTGGTGGTGATGGCCTTGACTGCGGGTGCAGCGGCGGCCGCCTTCTTTGCTGCCACCTTCTTGGCGACCTTCTTTTTTACTGCCATCTAAGACTCCTTCAGTTGGTGTGGAACCGCACAAAACATAGCATAGAAAACACAATGCAATGTACAAAAATCCCCTGTTTAACCGTCTCGATCGAT
>CBDTXT010000071.1:0-10184 GCA_965364465.1 uncultured Chromatiaceae bacterium | reverse complement strand
CTGGATATCGAGCGCGAGCGGCGCGAGGGCCGCAATGTGCTCGCCCGCCTGCCCGCCGCTACCGCGACCGACACGGCGCCGTTGATCATCGGGGCCCACGTCGATCACCTGGGTCGCGGTGAGGCCTCGGGCTCGCTGGCACGTAGCGATGAACGCGGCGCGATCCACCGCGGTGCGGACGACAACGCCTCCGGTGTCGCGGCCATGCTCGAAACGGCGCAGTACCTGGCCGACCTCGACCGACACGGCAGACTGGGCGCACGGCGCGACATCCTGTTCGCCGCCTGGTCGGGCGAGGAGCTGGGGACACTGGGTTCCGGCCACTACGTCGAACAGCTGGCCCGTGGCACTGACCTCCGCGGCAAGGTCGCCGCCTACCTGAACCTCGACATGGTCGGCCACCTCGACGACAAGTTGTATCTCCAGGGTGTCGGTTCGAGCACGGTCTGGGAGGCGGAGATCGAGCGTCGCAATGTTCCGATCGGCCTCCCGATAGCGACCAAGTCGGACCCCTATCTGCCGTCGGACTCGACCCCGTTCTACATGCAGGGCGTGCCGATACTGCACGCTTTCACCGGTGCCCACGAGGACTACTCGACGCCGCGTGACACCGCGGATCAGCTGAATTACCTCGGGATTCGGGACACCGCGCGCCTGATCGCCGGCATCGCGCGCTCGCTCGCGCGCGCTGCACAGGCACCGGACTATCTAGCCGTCGAACGCACCACGGCCGGGCTGTCGCGCAGCCACCTGCGCGCCTATCTCGGCACCATCCCGGCCTATGGCCAGGACGAAAGCGTCAAGGGCGTGAAGCTGCAGGGCGCGGTGAAGGGTGGCCCGGCGGCGCTGGCCGGCGTCCGCAATGGTGACATACTGGTCGCACTGGGCGGCGTCGAGATTGAGAGCATCCATGACTTCATGAACGCGATCGGCGGGCTGAAGGCGGGCGAGCCGACGCAGATGACGGTATTGCGCGACGGCGCCCCGCTGACGATGACCGTCGTTCCTGCGGCGCGCGAGTAAATCGTGCGGATCCGGGCCGCTTGACGGTCCGGATCCGCGCGGCCCGCGCCGTGGCTAGCCGGTCTTTTTCTTCAGCCAGGCCTGCCGGCTGTAGTCGTAGATCGGCCGTTGGTCCGGCCGGGCGAATTCACCTTCGAGACCGTCGAACACGCGCTTGGCCCATTCCCGGTCGCCAAACTCGCGCACGATACCCTCGGCCCAGCGCAGCTTCGCAAGTGGTTCGTTCAGGCTGTCCTCGCCCAGGCCGTACAGCTCGCGCGACAGCTCCTCTGACTCGTTGAAACCCTTCAGCTGGCGAGCCAGCTGGGTGAACTGTTCGGCGTTGACACACTTGGCTGCGGCGCTGCGCAAATAACCGTCGGCCCGCCCGGCCTCGCCCCAGCTCCGGGCGTAGTGACCGAGCCAGGCGAGATCGCGTGGCGCGGACGCCGTGTCCGCGGCCTTGTCGAGCAGGCCCAGCGCCCACTCCTGATCACCGAGGTCGTCGGCGGCGGCGCGCGCCAGCTTGCTCAGTTCGTGTGGTGAGACCTTGTCCGCGCCGACAAGCTTCTGCTCCCACTGCTGATAGAGGTCGCGCGCCCACTGGACGCCGAAGGAGCGGTCGTTGAGGTCGCGCGCTGCCATCTGACCGAGCGCCCGCACCTGGGCGAAGAAGCCGACCTTCTCGGCGCTGGCATCGAGCAGGCGTTTGACCCAATCGGCATCGCCGGTCAACCGGTCAACGGCGCGTGTGAGTGTCTGGTACTGTTGCAGATTGAAACCCTGGGATGCCAGGGTCTCTTCGGCCTTTTCGAGCAGTTGGGCGGCATAGAAGGGGTCGTCCAGTTCTTCCTTGACCGCGTCGGCCAGCGCGATGAACTGGTTGTAGCGCGAGCTCCTTTTTTCGCGATCCTGAAAGGCGACATACTTGGCCTGGCTGGCCTCGCGTTTTTCGAGTTTGGCCGCGACCCTTTGCAGGCGTTTTGTATCATCGCCGGCCAACCGCGCCACCGTGTCGTTCAGCCTGCGCATCTCGTCGAGGCTGTTGACCGCGTCCTCGGCCATATCGAGTGCCTTCGCGGTCACCAGGCCGTCGGCGCCGAGTTTTTTGCCACGCTCGGCCGCGTCGAGCAGCGCCGCGCTGTCGTCGCAAACCTCGAGCGACTTGGCAATGGCCGCCTGCGCCAGTTCCGGGTCGTCGAAACCGCTGGCAAGGACGTCGAGCAGCCGCTGCAGCTGCGGATACTCGGAAGCCGCGTCGAGCGCCTTGCGGTAGACGGCGCCGGCCTGCGCCTTGTCGGACAGCGTCTCCTGGATCTCGTTGCCGAGGCGCAACAGGTCGTTGGGTTGTTCGATCCGGTCCACGGCGCGGGCGAAGATGCCGGCCGCCAGTTCCTTGTCGCCCAGTGCCTGCATCACCGCCCGGGCCAACGCCGGGAGGTCGTTCGGGTCGGTGATCTTCCCCTCGGCCTTTTCGTAGGCCTGCGCGGCCCCTGATTTGTCGGCCAGATTGTCTGCCATCGCATCGGCCAGGCGTATCAGGTCGTCCTTCGTGGAGAAGTCGCCGAGGGCCCGATGGTAAAGCGTCAGCGCGGTTTCCTGATCACTCAGCAGCCGCGCATAGCCGTTGGCCAAGTCGAGGTTTTCGTCGCCGCTCATTGCGAATTCCTTGCCCTGTTCGAGCAGCGCGGCGGTCTTCTCATTGTCGTCGAGCAGGCGCTTGAAGCCCTCCGCCAGCGCGACGAACTGCCCGGGGAACATGCACTCGCCCTCGACACCGGACAGCAGATCGGCGGCGGCGGTCTTGTCGTCGAAGAGTTCCACCAGGCCACTGGCAAACTCGACCTTTCCGGCCGGGCCTTCGCCGACATCCGCTGCCTGCTCGTAGAGCATCCGCGCAGCGGCCAGGTCCTTCTGCTCGCCGAGCACCTTGGCCGCCAGCGCCTTGAAATCGTCGACCGATTTCAGCTGGTCCTTCAACCCCGATAGCAACGACGCGGCAAGTTCGTCGTCGGCCAACGCCCGTTTTGCATGACCGGCATAGGCCAGAATTTCCTCCGGTTTCTTGGTCGATTCGACCGCCTTTTGCAGCAGTTCACGCGCCTTGTCCTTGCGGTCGGTATGGGTCGCGAGACTGCTCGCCACTTCCGCGAACTCACCGCCTTCCATACAGAATTCCTCTGCCTGCTCGTAAAGCCTCTCGGCCATGCCCTCGTCGCCCGCCGCGATCGCGCGTTCGGCGACCCGGATGTAGTCGGCCGGAAACTGGCACTGCATTTCGGCCTGTCCGAGCAGATGTCTCGCATATTCTGCATCCTGGGGGTCCTGAAGTGCCTCGGCGGCGAGCTCGGTGTAGTCCTGCAGGGAATCGCATTCGGCCTCGCGTGCCTCGAGGTCTGCTTTCGTTGCCATGGGTTCTTGCCCTCTGTCGTGGGTTCTGCCTGCCCGATGCCGGGGCAGCGCTTGCGGATACGTGGCGGCCGGGTCGTCTCGCGGCGAAGAGACCCCGCCGCATCGTAATAGGCGTCGGGCCGTCCCCGGCCTGCTGCGGACCGACGCAGACGCGGCGCTGAAAAGGCCTGCTAGCCGTGCAATCTAACGGCCAGTCGCTGCCACTGGCAAGCCGAGCGGGATCGCATTAGGCCCAGAATTTCTGGCGAAATGCCGGGCCCAACGCAGCCCGGCGGGCGTATCGCCGGGGGCAGGTTCCGACCGGTGGGCCGACTGTCCAGGCGCCCGCGCCGCGCCTACCATGCAAGGGTGGCCGAAACTATCTCGACGCCCTGTTGACGGTATTGCCCGAGCTGTCGCCAACCTTGTTGCTCGGATTCCTGCTGGCCGGGCTGCTGCGCGGTTTTTTTCCGACACCGGGGTCCGCGCACATCTCAGCCAGCCGACGTTTGGGCGCAGCGTGCGTGCGGCGATCGTCGGCGTACCGATGCCGTTGTGTTGGTGCGGCGTGATCCCCGCCGCGATCGCGCCATGCCACGCCCGGGTTAACCCTTGGAACGGGGGGAATATTAGCAACCTGCTGTTGACAAAAGAAAATCAGACGTGGAACCTGTCAGCCGGATTCGTTTCGAGGATTTTCTCGATGTCTCGAGTGCTGATATTGGACGATCAGCTGATCAGCCGGATGATTCTCGAACAGCTGATCCGGTCGATCGGCGATGACACGGAGGCGGTGTCCTTTTCCGACCCGGTGAAGGCCCTCGACTGGGCCAAGCACCACCCGCCCGATCTGGTGTTGACCGACCTCAAGATGCCCAATATGAACGGGGTCGAGTTCACCCAGTGGCTCAGAAACACGCCGTCCTGCGTCGACGTGCCGCTGATCATTATCACCTGTATGGATGATCAGTCCACCAAGTACCGTGCGCTCGAGGCCGGCGCGACCGATTTCCTTACCAAACCCATCGATCATCACGAGTGTCGCGCCCGTTGTCGAAACCTGCTCAAACTGCGCCAGCAGCAATCGATCATCCGTGACCGGGCCCGCTGGCTAGAGAAGGAGATCAGCGAAAAGACACGCGAACTCCAGTTGCGCGAAAGAGAGACCCTGCTCCGCTTGGCCAAGGCCGGCGAGTATCGCGACAGCGACACCAATGGGCACGTACTGCGCATGGCCTATACCGCGCGACTCATTGCGGAGACGCTCGGGAAGGATACCGACTACTGCGACATCATCGAGCAGTCTGCACCGATGCACGATATCGGTAAGATCGGGGTCCCGGATCGTATTCTGCTGAAGCGCGGGGTGCTGAGTTCACATGAGCGTTCGATCATGATGGAGCATGCGCGCATCGGCTATGAGATCCTGCGCGACAGTCCCTCGATGTACCTTCAGTTCGGGGCGACCATCGCCTGGTGTCACCACGAGAAATTCGACGGGGAAGGCTACCCCCGCGGCCTCAAGGGCGGCGACATTCCGATGGAGGCGCGGATCGTCGCCATCGCCGACGTGTTCGACGCGTTGCTTTCGGAACGCCCTTACAAGGGTGCTTGGCCGGTCGAGCGTGCGCTCGACCTGATACGCAGCGAGTCCGGGAAGCACTTCGACCCCGACTGTGTCGAGGCCCTGCTGCTCAATCTGGATCGCATCGTGTCCTCGCGCGAGTTGTTTCGTGCCGAGAACATGCCGAGTGCCGGCTGATTCAGGGATGTCATGCCAAAGCTAAAGTCAGTCATCAGTTTCGTCACCCAGCGCCGCAAGGTCCTAGAGCCCGAACTCGAGCAGGCTCTGCTGCGGATCGGCATCATCTCCGCCATGGTGATCTACCTCGCGCTGGTGCACTTTTTCGATCCTACACGACTGCATGCAATTGCGCTGTACTCTGCCGTCGGATTCCTGATGTTGAGCTTCGCGCTGTTCGCCTGGGTGGTGATGAAGCCGATCCCGACCCCGGTGCGCAAGATCATCGGCGTGCTGCACGATATCAGCGGGGCCACTTACGGCATGCTGTTCTTCGGGACGACCACCGTCCCATTTTATATCGTCTACTTGTGGGTGATATTCGGGAACGGCTTCCGCTACGGGACGCCCTACCTAGTGCTTGGCGCTGCGGCAAGCACGCTGGGATTTGCGTTGGTCATCACCCAGAACCCGTACTGGCAGGAACATACGCCGCTCGGCGTCGGGCTGCTGATGGGTCTGGTGGTGTTGCCCGCCTATGTTGCGATGCTGCTCACTCGCCTGAACCAGGCCAAGCAGCAGGCCATCGAGGCCAATCAGGCGAAGTCGAGATTCCTGGCCACGATGAGCCATGAGCTGCGCACCCCGCTGAACGGGGTGATTGGCGTGGCCGATCTGCTCCGGGCCACGCCGCTGAATCCGGAGCAGGAGGACTATGCCCGAACCATCAGCGTCTCGGCGGCCAGTCTGTTGGCGTTGATCGACGACGTACTCGATATCTCGAAGATCGAGGCCGGGAAGATGTCCCGCCAGGAGGTCGACTTCGACCTACATCGCCTGGTCGGGAACACGGCGAAGATGATGTCGGCGCCCGCCGGCCAGAAAGATCTGCAGATCAATTTTCGGGTCGCGCCCGAGCTGCCTTACTGGTTGCACGGCAGCGAGCATCATCTGCAACAGATCCTGGTGAACCTGATCGGCAATGCGATCAAGTTCACCGAAAAGGGGCATATTGATCTCAACGTGACATCGGCGCGCGACCGGCTCGCGGGCCCGTCCACCTGGATACGCTTCGAGGTGACCGACACGGGTATCGGGATCTCCAAGGAGGCCCAGGAGCGCATCTTCGAACGCTTCGCACAGGCCGATGAGTCGACGACCCGGCGTTACGGTGGCAGCGGTCTCGGCATTACGATCAGCAAGCAGTTGGTCGAATTGCTCGGTGGTCATCTCGGGGTCTACAGCGAGGTCGGGGTTGGCAGCACTTTTTGGCTGGAGCTGCCCTTCGATGCATTGCACGACGCGCCGGACCGGCAGGCTGAGAGCCTGACACTGGCCGAAAGCCGGGTCCTGGTGGTCACGGGCGATCATGCGGACAACCGGCGGGTCATGAAGCTGCTTGGCGGCTGGGGTGTTGCGGCGGTGCAGCGTGACGGGGCGGCCCAGGCGATCGCCGAACTGGTCAATGCGGCGCGCAAGGGGAAACCCTACAACACGGTCGTACTCGACGGCCGCGGGTCACATTCGGACCCGGTGCAGCTGTTGCAGACGGCGAAGCAGGACAAGCTGTTGGAGTCCCTCGCCTTCGTGTTGATATCGCCACCCCGTCCCGAACCCGACTGGCAGCAACGGCTGCTGAACCTGGGTTTTGCCGCGGTGTTGGAGACGCCGTTCGACAAGACCTTGTTGTTCAATGCATTGCACTCGGTGTATATCGGTGCGGTCGATGACCCGCATGTGGCGAACTTTATCGACCACTATGCGCGCGACCGCAAGGCGCTACAGCCGCTCGAGATCCTCGTGGCGGAGGACAACGAGACGAATCAGAAGGTGGTGCGCGGCATCCTGGAGAAGGCGGGGCATCGCGTCTACCTGGTCGAGAATGGCGAACAGGCTTTGGATGCGCTCGATGCGCATCGTTTCGATATTGCGGTGTTCGATTTCCAAATGCCGATGATGGACGGCCTCGAGGCGCTGAAGATTTACCAGTTCGCGCACGCCAATGAGCACAAGATCCCGATCTTGATGCTGTCCGCCGACGTGACGCCAGAGGCCCGCGATGAATGCATGGAGATCGGAGCGGCAGGTTTCATATCCAAGCCGATCCGGGCCCGGACTTTGTTGGAGTCGATTTCCGGCGCGCTCGACAATGCTCAGGCAAAGGACGGTGCTGCCGAAGCCGGTATGGCGCCGCCGCCGCATGGCGCGCCAGGGCGTAACGCCTCATGGTTGAGCGCGGACACGATCGATCGACAGATCCTGCTGGACCTCGAAGATCTTGGCGGCGGCCTGGAGTTTGTCGCGGATTTGGTCGAGGGCTTCGCCAAGGATGCAGATATCCTTTTCGAACAAATGGCCCAGACGATCGAATCTCACAAGGCGCCCCAGTTTCGCGACCTGTCTCACGCGCTGAAGGGCGGCGCCGGCAGCGTGGGGGCGCGCCGTCTGCAGGAACTCGGAGGCCGTGCAAGCCGCATCGGCAACGAAGATTTCGTGCGGATGGGGCCGACTGCCCTCTCCGAGATGCAGTCGGCCTTCGCCGAGGCCAAGTCAGCGCTGCACAGCTACATCAGCGAGCGCAAAAACCAGGTTTCACGCAGCTGACGCGATCGTGCCGTGGGTCATCCGACGTTGGCCATCGGCGCCTCGCGCGCCGTACGGTTCTGAGACCTGACCAGACGGTCCATGATCTTCAGGTCGCGATCGTTCAGCCTCAGCGCCGCATCCACCCAGACCATTGCGATCTCCTCCAATTCACGATGGCTGACCGGGTTCACCAGGTTCCTGACCCGTTGCAGGGCCATCATCGTATTCGGCGAGCGGCGACGGCGCTCGGCAATATAGCTGCGCACCATCGTTTCCCCCTCGCCCGGGTCGGCCAGCATGTCGATGACGCCGAGTTCGTGCAGCTCTTCTGTCTGCCAGGTCTTACCGCTGAGTATGACCCGCTCGGTTTCGGCCGCTCCGAGGCGACGCGAGAGGAAACTGTAAGCGCCCATGCCCGGAAACAGATTGAACAATACCTCGGGCAGGCCCATCTGGACGCCGCGTTCGGCCACGATCATGTTGGCAGCCAGCGCGCCCTCCATGCCTCCGCCCAGCGCGGTTCCCTGAATCAGGCTGATCGTGGTCAGCGGCAAACCGAAACCCGACGAGACCTGGTACGAGACGTCGATACACGCCCTCGCGTAGTCTTCCAGTCCCTTTCGGTTCTTCGTTTCGATCAGTTTCCTGAACAGGTTCAGGTCGCCACCCAGATTGAACGTGCCTGGCACCCTAGATCCGTAGACGAGGAAACGCGGCTTCTGGGCGTCGCCGAGTTCGGCAGACACCGAATCCTTCAATAGCGATGGCAGCCGTTTGATTTCATCGAGCAGCTGCGGCGTGAAGCAAGGCCGCGGGTGCGGCACCATGTAACACCAGACGGTTCCCTCGGCACTGTTCCATTCGATATCCAACTGTTCGAATGTTTTTGCATTATTGGTCAAAGACGCGTCGACTGACATTGTGGTTCTCCTAGCGAGGGTTCTGCCATTGATTTGCAAAATCAGCCTTTTCGGGCCGATATTTCAGAGTATGACTACACGATTACGCTTCTCAATAGTTTTTTTGAGTTACGTCGATGCTTGTTATCACCGGTAGCGGGGCGCATTGCTGAAAGATTCAGCGTTATGGATGGCGGAGACATGTCTTTGGCCGGAGAGCCGTCAGCCCCGTTGAGGGCCTCTTGATCGATCGTCGGGGCGGCGATGTCAGTAGTACTTGGCAGGTCGGCAACAGCTTGTCGCAGTGTCGTTGGCAGCTCGCCGTGGCACGCATCGACCGATGCGACGGAAACGTCGGATCAAGGTCGCCGGCGGGTGCAAGCCGGTCCGGTTGTTCGGGATGGCAGCTCGACAACCACCGTCGCGTCATGTCGAGCGGCTGCGGATATCATTTGGTGGAAAGCAACTCCGTGTCCTGATCAGAGTAGGGTGGACTGCAGCAGCATAGGATCACCAGTGCAACGCAGCCGGTATTCTCGACACGGTGCGCGGTGCCGGGCGCGATGGCCACAGTGTCTCCGGGTTGGACAGCGAACCTACGGCCGCCGAGGGTCATCACGCCCTCACCGGCAGTGATGTGATAAAGCTCTTCGCTCGCCCGGTGCCGGTGCAGCGTGGTTGTGGCACCCGGCGCGATGCGAGCCTCGGCGAGGCTCTGGTTACGGCCGGCATGCTTCGCGGGGTGCATCAGTTCGCGGATCTCGGATCCGTCCTTGGTTACGAAACTGGGCAGCTTGCGATAGCGGGTCCGCATGGCGGTCTCCTGAGGCATCGGGTTCAAAGACTGATCGTGGCCACGCCTGCCACCATGAGGCTGCCGGCGAACAGATGGCGGCCAAGGTGTCGTTCACCGAAAATCATGGCCCCATACAGCAGGCCGAACAACAGGCTGGATCGCTTGGCTGCGATCATGTACGCGGCCTCGACCTTCGCCAGCGCCATGAAATGGGTCACCACCATTAGCATCATAAAGCCGGCGACGATCAGCAGCGGTTTCCAACCGTGTCTAAAGATGCGCAGTGAAGCCGGCTGCGTCGAGCCGAACACCAGCAGCACCGCGGTACCGAGCAGTGCGAAGTAAAAGGCGCCGAACTGCTCGGGTGGCATCCACTGCATCGCGGCCTTGCTAGCCACCGAAGTGACTGCATAGATCGAGGCCGCGGCGAGCATCATGCGGGAGCCGGGGTTGACCACGACGGCGCGCAGCGGCGCGAGCAGCGTGCGGGCCGTCAGCCGGTCGGTCTTTTCGAAATTGAGCAACCAGGAACCAAAGACCACCAGCAGGATACCGAGAATGCCCTGGGCGCTGGTCGTTTCACCCAATACCAGCCAGCCGGTAGCGATCACCAGCACCGGCGTAAACGCGAGATAGGGGACCGTGAGCGCAAGCGGATAATCGCGTATCGCCTTCATGTACAACAGCATGGCCGCGATCTCGAGCGGTACGAGTAGTGCCAGCCAGCCCCAGAAGACGCCATCGGTCCCCGGCAGATCCCGGCCCGGGC
>CBDTXT010000070.1:0-10196 GCA_965364465.1 uncultured Chromatiaceae bacterium | reverse complement strand
GCTGGCGGACAATGCCATCGCTCGCAGTAAATCAGCGACGAAGGCGGTACCGCGCTCGCCGCGGGCTGTGGCGGCGGGAAGAAGTATAGACTGCCGTCCTCGGCCGGGGCCTCGGTCCAGCCCTGCGCCTGCAACTGCCGCCGCAGATCGTCGGCCGGCGAGCCGTCGGTCACCGCGGGCGGGGCCGGTGTCTGCTGCGGGACCCCGGGCCTGTGGTAGATCCGGCTGCCGTCTTCGACGTCAGTACCGACCCAGCCCTGCGCCTCAAGTTGCATCCGCAGATCGTCGCCCAGTGATTCTTCGCTCGCATCGAACGTCGGGCTTGTACCCAACTCGGGCACTGCGGGCGCCCTGTAGATGACATGACCGTCCGCCCCCTCGACACGTGTCCAGCCCTGCGCGTTGAGCGCATCGGCGAACTGTGCCGTAAGTTCGCCCTCCGCGGGTGGCGACACACCGCCGGCGGCATCCGCGGTCGGCCCGACCAGTAGCATAACGGTGCTCAGCACCAGGGAAAGGAGTCCAGCACCATCAAGGGAACGCGTCATCGGATTTCTCTCCAGTCTGGTAGGTTGCGTCGGTATCTGTCTGTTATAGCGTAGGCAATATATGCGCCAGTGCCCGACCATTCGCCGGCCCCACGGGCACCGCCGAGGGGGCCGACCCGCGGGGCGCCGCGTTCGACCCCCGGGGCGCTCTGGCCGCCGCACACGGCACCGGAAGGGCCTGACAAGATGTCAGGAAAATTCCGCCCCAGACAAGTACAATCGCGGCATGGATTTCGACGCATCCCTCGTTCCCCACCGAGCGCGCCGGCCGACCAACGCCCGGGCCGGGGCTATCGGCCGGTGAATTGGCTGAAATCTCGGTTGAGCAGGAAGTTTGCGATCGCCACCGCAGGCGGCCTGCTGGCCAGTTCGCTGCTGTTTCTGATGCTTTTCCTCGCGCTCTACCGGGCAGAACTCTCGGCCGAGCGGGCCTCTACTGCCGAACAGGTCAACCAGCTGCTGCAGACCTCGCTGGAAAACGCGATGCTGAAACGTGACCTGGAGGGCCTGCGGGTCATCGTCGAGCGTCTCGGTCAGCAACCAGGGGTCGATGCAGTGTTCATCACGAACCCCGCCGGCGAGATCCGCTTCGCAAGTGATCCGTTACTGCTGGGCAGATCGCAGCCGACAGACCCCAACAGCCGGCAGTCGTTTACCCACTTCGCCGAAACGGCGCAGGGCAGCGAGATTCTGCGCAGCGTGAACCCGGTCGCCAACCGCGCGGCCTGCAAGGAATGCCACGGGCCCGCCGATCAGCGCCCGATCAATGGGGTCCTGTACGTGGACTACGATGCCGGACCGATCCGGCATAAGGCGCAGATGACCACGCTGCTGCTGATGGGCGCCGGCGCGATCATCGTGCTGCTCAACCTCGCCGGCGGCTGGTGGTTCATCCGACGCTTCGTGATCCATCCGGTTGATCGGCTGACATCGACCAGCCAGGCGCTCGCGCAGGGCGATCTCAGCCAGCGCGCCCAGCCCATGGGCAACGACGAGCTGGCGCAGCTCGGGCATGCCTTCAACCGGATGGCCGACCAGCTGCAGGAACGCATCGACGAGTCGGAGCAGCAGCGCGGTTTCCTGCAGTGCCTGATCGATGCGATACCGGACGGGGTGCGGGTGATCTCACCCGATTACCGGGTCGTGATGACCAACCAGGCCTATCGAAGACAGCTGCGGCTGCAGGACTCGGACGGGGTTGGCGACACCTGCCACCGAATATCGCACCAGTCGGATCACCCGTGCCCCGCCACGCTGGTCACCTGCCCGGTTCAGGAGATCGCCAGGCACGCGGCGCCTGTCAAGGCACTGCACCGCCACCATGACAGCGATGGCCGGGCCAGCGACGTCGAGATCTATGCGGCGCCGCTGTCGGCCTTTTTCGAAGGTGAGCGACAGACCCTGATCGTCGAATCGATTCGCGATTTGACCAAGCAGATCAAGTACTCTCACGAACAGAAGCTCTCGGAGCTGGGCAAGCTTGCGACCGGCGTCGCTCACGAGATCCACAATCCCTTGGCCTCGGTTCGACTGGCGCTCGACAGCCTGCGCCGCGGGGTCAGCGACGCCGATTCCGAAATTACGGATTATCTCGAGCTGGTCGACCATGAGGTCGACAAATGCGTGAAGTTCACGGAACGCCTCCTGCGCCTGGGCATGTCACCCTCGGAGATGCCGGAACTGGTCGAGATCGCGCCCGTGGTGGACGATACCCTGGGGCTGCTGCGCTGGGAGGCGGAACAGCGACACATTATGGTCAACTCGCAGCTCGAACCGGGATTGCGGGTATTGGCGAGTGACAGTGAGCTGCGGATGGTGATGCTGAACCTGATTCAGAACGCGTTTCATGCGATGCCGGACGGCGGCGAATTGCGGGTGTCCAGCCGGCTTGACGCGCCGTGGGTCGCAATCGCGGTGCGTGACACCGGCATCGGGATCGAGACGGAGCGCCTGTCGCGGATATTCGACCCCTTCTACAGCCGTCGGGCCGACGGGGCGAGCGGCACGGGACTGGGCCTGTCGATCGTGCGGACCATCGTTGAGGGCTACGGAGGTCGAATCGAGGTACAGAGTGAGGCAGGCCGCGGCACTCGGTTCATCGTGCGGCTCCCGGATGCCGCCAGCGAGGGGAAGACATGAGCCAGCCGATCCTGGTCATCGAAGACGACGCGACGCTCAGCCATCTGATCACCCGACAGCTCGAAAAGGCCGGCTACGCGCCGACCGCAGTGAACAACTGGTCCGAGGCGGAGAGGCACCTGAAGCAGCACGAGCCCGCGCTGATCCTGACCGACGTGCGCCTGCCCGACGGCGACAGCCTGGACATCCTGCCGGAGCTGGTCGAGACCTACCCGGTCATCGTGCTTACCGCTTTCGGCTCGGTCCGCAATGCCGTCGATGCGATGAAGCAGGGCGCCGCCGACTATCTGCTGAAACCGGTCGGACTGGACGAGCTGCTGCTGACAATCGAGCGCGCACTGGAGACCTCGCAGCTGCGTCGCGAGAACCAGTTCTGCAAGCGACAGCTGAATGCGCGCGACGCGGGAAAGAACCTGATGGTCGGGCAGAGCGAGGCACTTCAGGAGGTCTTGCGACTGATCGAGGCGGTCGCGCCCGACGAGATCACGGTACTGGTCCAGGGCGAGAGCGGCACCGGCAAGGAACTGGTCGCAAAGGAGATCCACAACAGCAGCCCGCGCTCCCGACGCAGCTTTGTCGCGGTGGACTGCTGCACGCTACAGGAGAAGCTGTTCGAGTCCGAGCTGTTCGGGCATGAAAAGGGCGCCTTCACCGGGGCGGACCGACAGAAGAAGGGCCTGATCGAAATCGCCGAGGGGGGCACGCTGTTCCTCGACGAGATCGGCGAGATCGACGCGACGATCCAGGCGAAACTGCTCCGGGTTCTCGAGACGGGGCAGTTCCGCCGCCTGGGCGGGACCAAGGACCTGGAGGCCGACGTGCGCGTCGTCGCGGCCACCAATCGAAACCTGAGCACCATGGTCGACGAAGGAAGGTTTCGTGCCGACCTCTACTACCGCCTGAACGGCTTCGACCTGATGGCGCCGCCATTGCGTGACCGCAGAGACGACGTACCGGCACTGGCCGAGCACTTCATCCGCAATCACAGCTTCTCTCGCCGGATCGAAAAGCGCCTCAACAGCGTCTCGACCCGCAAGCTCATTGCCTATGACTGGCCCGGCAATATCCGTGAACTGAAGAACGTCATCGAACGCGCCATCATTCTGTCACGCGACAAGCCGATCATCGGACCAGAGCACCTTGCATTCGGTTCGGGCCAACAACGCAACAACGCCCTGGTCACTATGGCATTCGATCACAACCCCACGCTGGACGAACTCGAGTCGGAATACCTCGCCTTGCAGCTGAAAAAATTCTCGGGCCGGCGCGCCGATGTGGCGAACGTGCTGGGCATCAGCGAGCGCAGCATCTACCGAATGATCAAGCGCTTCGGCCTGGAAAGCGATCAGGCGCGATGATCACTGGCGATGCCCGTGCGATGCACGCGAGTGAAATGCGTCGGCTCGCAGTCCGTCGGACTAATGCACCAATTCCTGGCCCAGCCGCAACTGCAGCAATTTGGCCTGCTTCATTGATTCTTTCAACATCATCCGTTGGGGTCCGGTCAAGCCGGGAGGGTTGACGCGGTTGATTTCCTCGTAGGTGCCGCCCGCGAGCTGTCGCTGAATCCGCAAGCGCTGGAGGAAATCGAATGCCTCGATCGAGGCTGCAGTATCCGCACCCTGCCTCTTGATCAGTGGACCCACCGCGCGCAAACGTTCGACGGTGCTGGTCGCCCAGACACGATGCTGCAACGCCCAGACACGGGCTGCATCCACGAACAAGCGGGTCCCTCGCGTCTTCAGGTCTATCGTCTTCGGGTAAAGGTGGCCGCCGTGATACGACAAATTACCGAACCAACCGAGTGTCGGCTTGCAACTGAGCGCCTGTTCCGCCATTGCACGGAGAAAGCGTGGCGAGCGCGCCGGTTGTGGCAGCAGCCACTGGCGCAGGTCGTCGACCAGGTCGTCCTGGCCATACAAGGGACGGAAGTCGAAGAATATGGACGCATTGAGCAGGGCCGCCGGGTCAGGTTCCTCGAGCCACGCACCGAAACGCCGGCGCCATTCGTCCGTCGAGAGACACCACGCGGCGTTACCGGCCATGATGTCGCCGGGACACAGCATAAAACCGCAAGTGTCCAGGGCTCGATTGACTGCCTTGGCAAAAGGTAGCATCGCTTCACGGATGGCCTGGGTATCGGACGCGTTGTCCGGCTCGAAAATCAACCCGTTGTCCTGATCGCTCGCGAAACCCTGTTCGAGCCGACCCTGGGAGCCAAAAACCATCCAGCACCAGGAAACTGGGGGCAGGTCGAATTCGTCTGCCACCAGTTCGATCACACGGATACAAATCAAATCGTTGAGGTTGGAAATCCACCGTGACAAGGACTCCATCCCCATGCCGCTGAGGTACAGTTCGTGCGCGCGCTCACGGACCTCGCGGGCCGCACGCGCCATGCTATCGACGTTGCCAGCGACATCAATACGCTCCACCAGTTGTTCCGCACCGCCGTCACGAAACCCCGGCAGGTCCTCGGGCAACAGAAGATTGCAGGGTCGGCCATCGATTTCCGTGAGCACCAGATGGCTCAGCCGTCTGCGCGTCATCGTGACCTGGGCGCGATGCACCGAAGCATCGACCGGGAGGGTCACCGGGGCGGCGATCATGAAGCTGAAGCAGGGATCGCCAAGACTGGCCTTTTCCAGGGTCAGGGCCTTGACCAGGTCATGCAGGGTGACGACTCCGAGCGGGAACTCCGGATTATCCGCCACGATACCCGCCTTTACATCCGCCTGATTCAGCGCGAACAGCGCATCCCGAATGCTCGAGTCCGGCTTGAGGACCAGCAGTTCACGGCGAGCGAGGCTTCTCAACGTCGGCTCGCCCAGCCCGGCCCCGGTTTGCAGGGGGGGCAGTGTCCTCCGTTTGCGTATCCCGGCGAGCGATGCCCGCGGCATCATTGTGATCGCCCTGGCGAACGCTGCCCGTCCAGTAGCGCCTGCACCTTCGCCACCAGCTCGTGGGTCGAGAACGGTTTCGTGATGTAGGCATCCGCTCCGAGCGACTCACCTTTCTTGACCTCTGCCTCCCTGCCTTTCGCGGTCAGCATCAGAATCGGCATATCCGCAAACGCGGGGTCGGCGCGGACCTCGCTGCACACCTCGAATCCGTTTTTGCGAGGCATCATCACGTCCAGAATCATCAGATCGGGCTTGGCGGCAGCCAGCAACTCGACGGCCTCCTGGCCATCACGGGCGGTTACTACCTCGTGGCCCTCACGCTGCATCAGAAACTCGACCGACAATAAGATGTTCGGCTCGTCATCCACTATCAGGACCTTCTTTGGCATGGCCATCTCCCACGCAACGATCGTCGCTGGCCAGTCTGGTCAGCTCAAAGGTAAAAGTAGCACCGTTTTCCGGCCGGCTATCGACCCAGATACGCCCACCGAGTCGCTCGATGATCTCGCGGCTGATCGGCAGGCCAAGCCCCGTACCCATGGGTTTCTCGCCTCCACCGCCGCCCTGACGGAACTTTTCGAAAATGTGCGCCTGATCGGCCTCGGCGATTCCCGGGCCGTTGTCGGAAACGCTGACTCGACAGGATGCGGCTCCGGCATCGAGTCGAATGCGCACGATACCTTCATGCGGCGGCGCAAACTTGACAGCATTCGACAGCAGATTGACCAGCACCTGCATCAGTCGGTCCCTGTCCACGTTTACGACACAGGGCCTGTCCGGCAGGTCGCAGATCACCTGCGCACCACGCTCGCTGAAGAGCTGTCCGGTCGCTTCGGTGGCCGCGTTGATCAGATCCGAGAGATCGACCCGTTCTGAAAGCCAATCGGCACGACCCGATTCTATCTTGGCGAGATCCAGCACCTGATTGACGAGCCGCGAAAGGCGCCCGGTTTCGCTGACGATTATGCCGAGAAACCGGCGCCGCGTTTCTAGCTCGACGTCCGGATCATCGTGGAGTATCTCGGAGAACGCCCGAATGGAGGCCAGCGGCGTGCGCAGCTCGTGCGTGACAGACGACATGAAGTCATCCTTGAGTCGATCAAATTCCTGCAACTTCTCGTTTGCCTGGCGCAACTCCCGGGTCGTCGCCTCCAGTTCGAGCGATTTGGTCTCCAGTTCCCGGCTGTAGGCGCGGATCTGCGATGCCTCGTCAAGGATATCGAGCACCTCCTCCAGTCCCAGGCTTTCCTCGGCGGTCACCGACGCCACCATCACCCTGGCCGAGGCACTCCCGATAGCGCCCGCCAACAGGGTCTCGACGAAACCCACCGTTTCGGCGTCCGCCGGGACATCCCCGATGTCGCGCGCATCGCGCCTGGCCGCATAGTCGCTGAACGCCCGCATGGCCCGGCGCTCACCCAGGAAGCGCTTGGCAAGCCCCAGCAATTCATTGACCTCTGCCTT
The DNA here is from genome assembly GCA_965364465.1 of uncultured Chromatiaceae bacterium. Lineage (GTDB taxonomy): Bacteria > Pseudomonadota > Gammaproteobacteria > Chromatiales > Chromatiaceae > Thiosocius. The sequence goes on along the minus strand of CBDTXT010000070.1, from coordinate 3,142 downwards.
GCCGCGCCAAGGTCCGGCTTCCAGGGGCCGCCCAGGCCTCAGCGCATCGACGAAAACCGTGGCCTGGGTGGCTTCTCGGACATTCGGGGCGCGCCGCATGGAAAACAACAGGTAGGCGCCGATATTGAACGCCATACTCCAGAACAGGCAGTGGGTGATTTCATTCATCCCCGCGAGGCCGAAAAGCTCCTGGGGACGCAGCAACTCGATTCCCCACGGTCCCTTTTCCAGGAAGCCGGAGGGGAGCCATCCGGATTTGGCAAACGATGGCAGCAGCAGCGTGTACAGCCATACGCCGAACCCGGCAAGCAATCCGGCGAGCGCCCCCGATCGGGTCCCACCACGCCAGTAAAGGCCGATGAGCATGGCCGGCGCGAACTGCGCGACGGCAGAAAAGCTTATCAGGCCGATGCTGACCAACGCATATGCCTCGCCTGCGAAGTAGAAGTAGAGATAACCGAGCAGCAATATCCCGACGATTGCACCGCGCCGGATCCTGAGCAGCAAGTGACTGAGGTCGATATCGGAAGGCAGCCGCTTCCAGCGGGACAGCAATACAGGCATCACCAGGTCGTTGCATACCATCGTCGACAACGCGATCGTCTCCACGATCACCATCCCGGTGGCCGCTGACAAGCCACCGATGAAGGCGAGCAGCGAGAGTGCGCGCTGGCCATGGGCCATCGGCAGTGTCAGGACAAAGGTGTCCGCATCCACATCCATGCCCTCGAAGGTCAACTGGCCCGCGAGCGCAATCGGAATAACAAAAATGTTTATCAACAGCAGGTATAGAGGGAACAACCAAAGCGCCCGCGCAAGGTGTTTCTCTGAACTGTTCTCCACCACCAGCACCTGGAACTGGCGTGGCAACATCATCACCGCCAATGCAGCCAGCACCGTCAGCGCATACCAGTCGCCATAGCCACCCATACCTTCGGCGATCATTGGCTGCAGCACCCCCGCCTGTTCCGCCTTGTCGAACAGATCGGCAAAGCCGTCATGCAGATGGAACGTGGCGAAAAGACCCACGGCGAGAAAGGCAACGAGCTTGATGATGGACTCGAACGTGATTGCGGCGACCATACCCTCATGGCGCTCGCTCGCGTCGAGATGTCGGGCACCAAACAGGATCGTGAACAAGGCCAGCAGCAAGGCGACATACAGTGCCGTATCCTGCAGCACCGGAATGGCTCCGGTCGCAGCCGAGAGATTTGAGTCCGGATGACTCTGAAGGATGATGAAACTACGGGAGATCGCTTTGAGCTGTAATGCGATGTAGGGAACGATCCCAAGTACCGCGATCACGGTCACGAGGCCGGCGAGTAGTTGGCTCTTGCCATAACGCGAGGCGATGAAGTCCGCTATTGAGGTGATACGTTGCGTCTTGCTGACGCGCACGATCTTGAGCAACAAGGTTCCCCAGAGCATGGCGATCAGGGTCGGCCCAAGATATATCGGCAGAAAACCCACCCCTGTCGCGGCCGCACGGCCAACGCTGCCGTAGTAGGTCCAGGCCGTGCAATAGACGGTCAGCGACAATGCATAGACGGTCGGTCTGCTGATTACCGAACGCTTTTCGCCGGCCCGCTTGTCGGCCCAGTAGGCGATCAGAAACAGCAATCCGAGATAAAGCAGCGAGTAAACTACGATGAGCTGCGTGCTCACCGTACGAGACTCAACGGCTACCGGCCCCGACGGTTAGCGCCGCGAGCGTTACGAGCAGCAGCCATACGCCGAAAAGGTAAAGATAAGCGACAGGAAAACCCGCCCATTCAGCCGCGCGGTCGAACAGGGTCAACACCGGCGAATACAACAAGAGGAGCCCGATCAGGAAGATCCCGGCCAGTCGCTGCCTGATCAGAATCGAGTGACCCATGGAGACTCCAGCGAGGTGAAGGGCTGTCTATCGATTATAAGCCACACTCCACGACTTGCTCCGACGACGTCGTCGCTCGAACAGCCAGATCGAGCCGGGGCATCCTCAATAGCCGGCAGGGATCGCGGGCGCCGGTGATTCGGGGGCCTCGAACCTGGATACATATGCCATCGCGTCCGGTCCACTGTTGCGACGCAGCAAGGCTGTTCGCAGGCAAGTTGCGGCGCCCAAGGGCGTCGTGCCGCAGGGCGATCCATCTATCGTTCGCCAGATCGCTCCCCTATAATCATTCACCACCGGATCGACAAGGGATTATGCGGCGATGGAAACACTCTGGCCCCGACGCTTCGGCTTCGTCGCCCTCGGGCTGATTGCGATCGCCTCCGCGCCGGCCAGCGCCGATTCGGCAAGGCTCTCGATTCTCGCCCCGTGGGAGGCAGCCGGCCGCGTGTACCAGGTCGGCCCCAGCGAGCGGCAGTTCATCGGGGCACTCGAGGGCATCATGTATGTCGAGAAGGGCGACGGCGAGTTCGACACCGCGCTGTTCGTCTGCCCCGTGACCCATGAGCTCGATACCGAGTCCAACACGACCACCGCTTCGGGTAGGTGTCACGTCGCTGCGACGCGCGGCAACGTGTTCGGCACCTTCACCTGCACCGGCGAACCCGGCTACTGCGACGGGCAGTTCCAAGTCACCGGTGGGACCGAAGAATTCGAACAGATCAGCGGTGGTGGCGCTATTCGCATCCGCAGCGTGTTGAGCGTGATGACCACGGACGAGGCCAGCGGCGAGGTCGTGGCCGAGGTCAAGGGTCTCGCGATCTGGCCGGATCTCGCTGTCTCGTTGCCGGGGCAGGAGTGAAGTCCGCGGCACCGATCGCGGCAGGCCGGGTGTCGGCAATTTAACAACCGCTACGCGAGCTTGGAGGACCCGATGAGCATTATTCGACCCAATGCCCAGCACCGAGGTGCCGGCGCCGCAATCTTGTGGTTCGGGCTGCTGCTCAGCTCGAACACGCAGGCTGACGCCACGATGCGCTGCGGTGTGCACCTGGTTTCGGTGGGGGCAATCCAGGAAGAGGTGCTCTCAAAATGCGGGCGGCCCTATTCGGCCAGCGGGACCTACTGGCTCTACAGGCAAGGCCAGATGGTCTACCGCGTCATATTCAAGCCGGATGGCGAGGTAAGGCGCATCAAGGCCGAGATCCGCTTCTAGTGGGCTGCTTGGTAAGTTCGGTTACTCTCAGAGCCCCGCTACTTGGCCAA
>CBDTXT010000069.1:0-10236 GCA_965364465.1 uncultured Chromatiaceae bacterium | reverse complement strand
GGCGATTGCGCGCTCGATCACCCGACGGCCGATCGGAACGATCAACCCGGACTGCTCGGCGACGACCATGAACGCGTCGGGGGGCAGCAGACCCCGCTCCGGATGCCGCCAGCGCACCAGCGCCTCCACATGCGTGACGCTTGCGTTCGGGAAGGATACCTGCGGCTGATAGCGCACCTCGAACTGGTCCTGATCGATCGCCCGCCGCAGCGCGTCCCTGAGTTCGAGTTGCTCGGCGACCTGGGCGGACATTCGGGCATCGTAGAGTCGGAACTGGTTGATACCGGCCGCCTTGGCCTGATACATCGCGGTGTCGGCATTCTTGATCAGCGTGCTGCTGTCCGTTCCGTCGCTCGGAAACACCGCGACGCCACTGCTCCAGGTGACATAGGTCTCTTGATGACCGATGCGGTAGTAGCGACCGGAGCAACCGAACAACTGGTCGACGATCGCGGCGACGCCGGTCGGGTCGCCACAGTCTTCGAGCAGCACGATGAATTCGTCACCCCCGAGCCTCGCGACGGTGTCGGAGGCGCGCAGGCGGCCTTTCAGGCAGCGCGCGATTTCCTGCAGCAGTTCATCCCCGGCCGCATGCCCGAAGTTGTCGTTGATCGCCTTGAAGTTGTCGAGGTCCACAAACACGATGGCCAGCCGCGTATCCTCCCGCCTGGCCTGTGACAGCGAATGCGTCAGCATGCTCTCGAGCAGCGCACGATTCGGCAGGCCGGTCAGCGCATCGTGGCTGGCCTGGTACTCCGCCTCCGCCTTCTTGCTCGCCAGCAGGCGGTTTGCGTCCGCGAGGCGGTGGATCATCGCAAGGAAGAACCGGGGCATCATCAGCAGGCCCAGAACCAATCCCAGCACGATGCCCGGCTGTGCCTCCAGCGCGCCGCTGCGCCAGGTGGCGAGCAGAAACGACAGTGTGCCAACCGCGGTCGCTACGGCAAGGTAGTGCGGCCCGAATCGCAGACCGTTACCGATGATGATCCACAGAAACACCGCGTAGAAGCCGAGCCCGCCGATACCGAACAGATAACAGAGATAGCCCGTCATCCCGAGGTCCAGCAGGATGGCCAGGTATCTGCGCCAGCGACAACACAAGGGGCGTCCGGCAATCCAGCGATAGTAGGCGACGCTGAACAACGCATAACCGAGCGCGAGGCCCACGTTGAACGGCGCAATGCCGCGCGCGGGATCGAATACCGCGAAGGCCAGCACCACCAGCGCGATCATCGAGGTGATCAGGATACGCGCCAGGGCCTGCCCCTGCTCATGGGAAACCTGCGCATCGGCCTGAAAAAAAATATGTTCGATCAGTGACTTGGTGGTCGCCGCGCGGACCAGGTGACTATCGAGATCCCGGTCCCCGACCATCAGCGGCAGGACCGGGCGCAACGGGTTTCCGGAGGTTCGGTGGCGCAGCGGGTCACCTACAGACCATCGGCCTGCCCCCGGCAGGCTTGAGTCGCGCGAGCGATCCCTTTCCCTGCTGTCGGACCCCGCTTGCCCTCAGCCGAGCGCCGCTCGCTTGCTGCCGCCGCGCTCCCCGCGCGCGGGTCCGGCGGAACGGGGTTTGGTCGGAGGCCTGGACACTAACCCGGAGCATCAGAGATCCATGACCTCGTGCAATGCCGGCATGCAGACATCGGTGCCAGCGAGGCGTCCGGCGAACGACTGCATCGCCGCCGGGTCGCCGTGCACCAGCACCGTTCGGGGCGGGACACCGGCCGCCTGCCACCAGGCGAGGAGTTCGTCGCGATCGGCATGCGCGGAAAACCCACCAATGGTGTGGATCTTCGCCCGCACCGGGATGTCCTCGCGGAACAGCCTGATCGAGGCGGCCCCGTCGATGATGCGCCTCGCCGGCGTCCCGCGTGCGGCGAAACCGACAAACACGATGCTGCTGTCTCTGCGCCACAGGTTGTGCTTGAGATGATGCAGCACACGACCACCGGTGCACATCCCGGAGCCGGCCAGGATCACGGCCCCCCCGGCGATCCGGTTGAGCGCGATCGAGGCGGCAGTCTCACGGGTGAAATGCAGGCCCGGCAACGCAAACGGGTCACGGCCGTCGCGGAACAGCGCCTCGATTTCCGGCTCGTAACAATCCGGGTGGCGACGGAATATCTCGGTTGCCGAAATCGCCATCGGAGAGTCGAGAAAGACCTGCATTGCCGCCGGCAGGGCACCGGCCTCGACACCCTGGCGCAGGCAGAACAGCAGCTCCTGGGCACGTTCCAACGCAAACGTAGGGATGATCACGTTGCCGCCGCGCGAAAAGGTGTCCTTTATCGCCGCGTACAGTTCCGTGACCGATGGCTCCAGCGCCTTGTGCGTGCGGTCACCGTAGGTCGACTCCATGACCACGACGTCGGCGGCAGGCGGAGGGGCCGGGTCGCGCATCAGCGGCCTGGCGTTCGCACCGAGGTCGCCGGAGAACAGCAGGCTTCGATGCCTGCCCCGTTCCTCGAGCTCGAGCAACACGCTCGCCGAACCGAGGATATGCCCGGCGTCGAAGAAGGTGGCACGCGCACCGTCGGCGATCTGGATCGGCCGCGCATAGCGCGCGACCCGGCCGAAGCGGTCCATGCTGTCCAGCGCGTCCAGCACCGTGTAGAGGGGCTGAACCCCCGGCTCCCGGTCCGGGTGGCGCCGGGCCTTGCGATTCAGCCATTCGGCCTCTTCTTCCTGCAGGCCGGCCGCATCCAGCATGACCAGACGCGCGAGTTCGCGGCTCGCCGCCGTCGTGATGATCTCACCACGAAACCCGCGCGCGGTTAGCAGCGGGATACGTCCGCAGTGATCGAGGTGAGCATGGGTGAGCAGCAGAACATCGATCGCTGCCGGGTCGAATCCGAACGATGCCCGGTTCTCCTCCTCGATCCGGCGCCCGCCCTGGTAGAGGCCGCAGTCGATCAGGATCCGGGAGCCGGCACACTCGACCAGGTGACAGGAACCGGTCACGCCCTGCGCCGCACCATGGAACGAGAGCCTCACGTTCAGCGGCCCGCGGCGCCGACCAGCGGCCGACCGGCATTGCGATGCCACTGCAGGATACCTTCCCAGGCCTCCTGTGCGCTCTCTGCAAACCAGAACAGCTCGCGATCCTCGGCCTCGATCACGCCCTCGTCCACCAGGAAGTCCACATCGAAGGCGCGGCGCCAGAAGGACTCGCCGATCAATACGATCGGCAGCGGCTCGATCTTGCGGGTCTGGACCAGGGTCAATGCCTCGAACAGCTCGTCCAGCGTCCCGTAACCCCCCGGGCAGGCCACCAGTGCGCTGGCGCGCAGCATGAAGTGCAGCTTGCGCAGTGCGAAATAGTGGAAACGGAAACAGAGGTCCGGCGTCACGTAGGGGTTGGGGTGCTGCTCATGCGGCAGCGAGATGTTCAGACCGATGGTATCCGCACCCACGTCGAACGCGCCGCGGTTGGCCGCCTCCATGATACCCGGACCACCACCGGTCACGACGGCGAGAACATCGCGCCCCCCGCCCTGCTGCGCGCTGCCGACCAGGCGCCCGAGTTCACGCGCGACGTCGTAGTAACGGCCCTTGTCGAGGATTCGCCGGGCGATCTCGACCTGCCGCTCCAGCCGCGCATCACCCGGGTGCCGTGCGAGCTGTCGCAGCAGGCCGTCGAGCCGACGCCGTGCCACCAGCGGATCCGGGATGCGCGTGCTGCCGAACACGATCACGGTGCGCTCGATACCGTACGCACGCAGGATCGACTCGGCCTTCGCATAGTCGACCTGCAGGCGCATGCCGCGCATACCGAGCTGGCCGAGGAAGTCCGGATCCGTGTCCGCCTGTCGGTAGCTCGGACTGGCCATGGTCGCCGCGACGCGTGCGGCCGCGCCCGGGTCGTCTTCCGGCATTTCAGGATGTTGCCAGGGCAACGGCTCCCGGCGTTCACCGGGCGGCGACTTACGCTTGTCGTGCGGTGCGTCCAGCTTCTTTTCCGTGCAAAGTGCGGTTCGTCGACGACAGTCTATACGCTATCGCCCGCCCCCGGCACCGGTGCGCGGCGCTCGACAGGGCCACGCAATGCTCAGTCAGGCGGCCATTCGAACGCGACGCCGCGTGATGCGAGGGCTGCGACCAGTTCAGCGAACGGGGTCTCGAGATCACCCTGGCCGCGAAAACCGATCTCTATCTGGAACTCGGGCCCAAGGCGCGGCAGGCTGAACAGCTTGGCCGCGGGAAAGCGCCGGGTCAGGTCTTCCATCAGGTCGACCAGACTGCTCTCGGTAACGCCGCGCACGCGCACCGCGCGTTGCTGCTCGGGGTGCCCGCCCGCCGGGAAGTAGGTGTCCAGCACCCAGGCGGCCATCGGATGCGCCATATCGGGAAATCCCGGCATGAAATAGTGATGCCGGATGCTGAACCCGGGAACGCGGTTGTACGGGTTCGGTATCAGCTCGCAGCCGCGCGGCAGTTCGGCCATCTTGATGCGCTGCGGGTAGGCCTCGGCACCGAAACGCGCCTCGATCTCGGCTACCGCGCCCGGGTGCCGTTCTAGTGGCGCACCGGCCGCCTCGGCAGCGCAGGCACGGGTGTGGTCGTCCGGGGTCGCACCGATGCCGCCACAGCAGAAGACCGGCACGCCCTCGGCCATCGTGCGACGGAACTCGGCAACCAGGTAATCAGGGTCGTCCGGCAGGATGCGTAGCCAGGCCGGTTGGAAGCCCCGCGCACGCAGCAGGCCACCGAGTGCGTCGAAATGGCGGTCGCGACGGCGGCCGTTCAGGATTTCGTCCCCGATGACGATGATCCCGAAGGTATCGCCCATCAGTTGATGTCCCTGAGACCCGGCGTACAGAGCAGGCGCATCGGCGGCCGAGGGCTGCCCATACCGATTGCCACCTCCGGGCAGATCGGCCGGTAATCGACATGCCTGCCCAGCCCATCGCCGATCCAGCGATTGCGCTTCGCGTTACCGTCGTAGCGCCCCTTCTGCCCAAGCAGGCAGCTGCCGATCCCGATCAATGGGCGTTCGGCATAGTCCATCAAACGGTCCGGTTCATGCCCCGGTCGGTTCCGCCGTGCCGCGCCTGCGACAGCGCACTCAAAACGCGGCCGCCTCGGCCTCCAGGTAGGCCCCGTTGATGTGTCTCCCGAGTTCGATGTCGAACCCAGCCCATTGTGACCAGGGCTCCAGCCTGGGCATCAGCTGTGGACGGATCTCGAAATCCGCCAGCCCTTCCTCGACCCCCTGCTCGACCGCCGTATACAGCGTCTGCAGGTAATCGCGATAACGCTCTGCAACCTCGCGCCCGCCACTGGGCCCATGCCCCGGGACGAAGACCCGGGCATCGGTGGCCAAGGCCTGCTCCAGCGCCTCGATGTTGCCCGGGAAACTGCCGCCCTCGAGGCGCAGTATCCGGCCGTGTCCGGCATTGTCGCCGAGGAACATCAGATCGAGCTCCTTCACATGCAGCATGATATCGGTATCGGTGTGGGCCTTGTCGTTGTTCATGACCCGGTAGGTCAGTCCGCCGATCGCAAGCTCGTCGCCGTCCTTTACCGCGCGATCGGGCGCGACCACCTCGGTGCCGGCTGTCGCCTGCTCGGTCATGCGCAGCATCAGCTGCACCCACTCCGTGCCCGCCCCGGCGATGACCTTCGGCCCGACCCGCTCATGGCCATAGATCGGCACATCGGGGTAGATGGCACGAATCGCCTGGTTGCCCAGCCAGTGGTCGCCGTGGATGTGCGAGTTGAACACCGCGAGGACCGGCTTGTCGGTGACCTGCCCGATCCGTTCGAGCACCATCTCACCGACCTGCACGCTGCTCCCCGGGTCGACTACGACGACGCCCGCGTCGGTCACGATGAAGGCCGGGTTGTTCATGAAACCCTGGTTGTCCGGCGACGGCAGCTCGGTCGGACCGTGAATCACGTAAACCCCCGGCGCGATCTGCTCCGGCGTCCATGCGCCGCGGATCGGCAGGGCCTTCTGCAGGGCGTAGGCGACACCGGCGATCAACACCAGCACCAAGTACCAAGAAACCTTTTTCACAAGCGACCTCCGCTCAGGACCTGCGCCGCGCGCCAACCCGCAGGCGCAATGCATTCAATTTGATAAAGCCTTCCGCATCCTTTTGATCGTAGGCACCGGCGTCATCCTCGAACGTCGCGATGGACTCGTCGAAAAGGCTGTGGCTGGCCGACTTGCGCCCGGCGACGATCGCGTTCCCCTTGTACAGTTTCATCCGCACCGTACCGTTCACGACCTCCTGGGTATGATCGATCAGCGCCTGCAGCGCTTCGCGCTCCGGGCTCCACCAGTAACCGTTATAGATCATGCTGGCGTACTTGGGCATCAGCTCGTCTTTCAGATGGGCCGCCTCGCGATCGAGGGTCAGCGACTCCATCGCCCGGTGCGCCTTCAGCATGATGGTCCCGGCCGGGGTTTCGTAACAACCGCGCGACTTCATTCCGACATAGCGATTCTCGACGATGTCGTCACGGCCGATGCCGTTCGCGCCACCCAGTCGATTCAGTAACTCCATCACGCCTGCCGGGCTCATCGCGGCGCCGTCGACCGCGACGATATCGCCCCTCTCGTAACTCAACTCGAGATACCTGGGCTCGTCGGGTGCCTGCTCGGGCGAAACGGTCCAACGCCACATGTCCTCCTCGGGCTCGGCCCAGGGATCCTCGAGGACGTCGCCTTCGTACGAGATGTGCAAGAGGTTCGCGTCCATGGAATACGGCGACTTCTTGCCCTGCTTCGCGAAATCGACCGCGATGCCGTGCTCCGCGGCATAGCGCATCAGTTTCTCGCGCGACAGCAGATCCCACTCTCGCCAGGGCGCGATCACCTTGACGTCCGGCTTGAGCGCATAGGCACCGAGTTCGAAGCGCACCTGGTCGTTGCCCTTGCCGGTTGCACCATGCGAGATCGCATCGGCACCGGTCGCGTTCGCGATCTCGATCAGGCGCTTGGCGATCAGGGGCCGGGCAATCGAGGTCCCGAGCAGGTACTCACCCTCGTAGACCGCATTTGCACGGAACATCGGATATACGAAGTCACGCGCGAACTCCTCGCGCAGGTCCTCGACGTAGATTTCGCTGATGCCAGCGGCCTGCGCCTTGGCACGCGCCGGCTCGACCTCCTCACCCTGCCCGATGTCTGCAGTGAACGTGACGACCTCACAGTGATACTCGTCCTGCAGCCATTTCAGGATGATGGAGGTATCCAGTCCCCCGGAATAGGCCAGAACGACCTTATCGATGCCCGTATGCGCCATGTTGCGCCCCTGTGGAAAAACCTGTCGGAAGCCGGCGATTATACCGCTCCACGCCGGATCCAGGGGAACCGCTTTGGCGCCAGGTCGCCCCTGCCGGGCGGAGCTGCGATACTGACCGGTGGGTACAGCTGAGTCGGAAGGGGACCTGTCGAGATGTCGGGAGGCTTTCGCAAGGGTCGGGTATTCACGCTGCTGCTGGCAGTCGGACTGCTGGCCGCATGGGGCTGGTGGGCCACACGCACCGAGCCGATCCGGGTCACGACCGCCGCGGTCGCGCGAGGTATCGTCGAAAAGACCGTGGCCAATACACGCGCCGGCACGGTAAAGGCCTGCCGCCGTGCCAAACTGTCGCCGAGCGCCGGCGGACAGATCGCGAAACTGCCGGTTCACGAAGGCGATTCCGTCAAACAGGGCCAGCTGCTGCTGGAACTCTGGAACAAGGACCTGACCGCGCAGCTCGATCTCGCGAGACAGGAGGCGGCCAGCGCCGCGGCCACCGCTCGCGCACGCTGTATCGAGGCCGAGCAGGCGCGGCGCGAGGCCAATCGGCAACAGACACTGCTGGGCCGCAAGCTGGTATCCGAGGAGCAGGCCGATCAGGCGGCGTCCACTGCGGCAGCGGGGCAGGCCGCGTGCGAGGCGGCCAGGGCCAACGCGGCGGTCAGCGACGCACGCGTCGGGGTCACCGGGGCGACGCTCGAGAAATCCCGGCTGATTGCGCCGTTCGATGGCGTCGTGGCCGAGATAAACGGCGAACTGAACGAGTACGTGACCCCGTCACCGATCGGCATCCCCACGCCGCCGGCGATCGACCTGATCGACAACCGCTGCTTCTATCTGAGCGCACCGATCGACGAGGTCGATGTGGCCGGCATTGGCAAGGGACAGGAGGCGCGGGTGACGCTGGACGCATTCGGTGACCGACGTTTCGACGGCCGGGTGCGTCGCATCGCGGACTATGTCCTGGATATCGAGAAACAGGCCCGAACCGTCGACGTCGAGGTGGAGTTCACCGATCCGGAAGAGATCCAGCAGCTGCTCGCCGGCTATTCCGCAGACGTCGAAATCATTCTCGATGTGCGCAAGGACGCGTTGCGGCTACCGACCGAGGCGCTGGTCGACGGCAGCCGGGTCTATGTCTTCGACCCAGATGAGGGACTGGTCGAACAACGTGAAGTGAAAACCGGCACCTCGAACTGGGATCACACCGAGATCCTGGAGGGCCTGGTCGAGGGCGATCTCGTCGTCACCTCGGTAGGACGTGAGGGCCTCGCGGACGGCGTCGCGGCGCGCCGCGGAACGAACGGGGCCCGATGATCGAACTGCGCCAGATCGAACGCGACTTTCCGGTCGGCGACGAAATCGTGCACGCACTCAGCGGCGTCGACCTGCGACTGCCGGCCGGCGACTATGCCTCGGTGATGGGCCCTTCGGGTTCGGGCAAATCCACGCTGCTCAACGTGCTCGGCCTGCTCGATCGCCCGAACGCCGGCAGCTATCGTCTGAGCGGCGTGGAGACCACGGAACTGGCGGAAGAAGGACGCGCCGCACTGCGCCGCGATCATATCGGCTTCGTGTTCCAGGCGTTCCATCTGGTACCGCGATTGACGGCCGCCGACAATGTCGGACTGCCGATGATGCTGGCCGGTGTCGACCCGCACCGGCGCAAGGCGCGCATCGACCGGGTCCTCGACTCGCTGGGTCTGCTCGACCGTGCGGAACACCGGCCCGACCAGCTCTCCGGCGGCCAGCGCCAGCGCGTTGCGATCGGCCGCGCCATCGTGATGCAGCCGGACCTGCTGCTCGCAGACGAGCCGACCGGCAACCTGGACCAGCAGTCGGGCAACGACGTGATCACACTGCTCGAACAACTGAATGCGGACGGCATCACGCTGGTCGTGGTCACCCATGACCTGGCCATCGGCAGGCGTGCGCGGCGCCGCGTCCGCATGGTCGACGGCCGCATCACCGAGGACGATCGGACCGATGCGCGCGGCTGACCTGTTCCGGTTTTCGGTCGTGTCGCTCGCAGGCGCGCGCACCCGAACCGGGCTGATGCTGCTGGCAATGAGCATCGGGGTCGCCTCGGTCGTGGTATTGACCGCGCTCGGCGAAGGCGCACGACGCTACGTGGTCGGCGAATTCGCGGAACTCGGCACCCATCTGCTGATCATGTTGCCAGGCCGCTCCGAAACGACCGGCGGCGCGCCGCCGCTGTTTGGCGAGACGCCGCGCGATCTCACGCTCGACGACGCGCTGGCGCTGCTGCGCGAACGCAGCATCCTGCGCGTCGCGCCGCTCACGGTCGGCAATGCGCCGGTGTCGTTCGGCGGCCGGGAGCGCGAGGTCTCGGTGATCGGGTCCACCCACGAGTTCTTTCCGATCCGCCATCTGTCGGTCGGCACAGGCCGCCCCTTGCCGAAAACTGATCCGAAGCGCGCATACCCTGTTGCCGTGCTCGGATCGGGCCTGCGCGGCGAACTGTTCGGCAGCAAGCGTGCGCTCGGACAGTGGATCCGCATCAACGACCGGCGCTTTCGCGTGATTGGCGTGCTGGCCGAGGGCGGCGAGTCGCTCGGCCGGAATCTCGACGACATGGTGGTGATCCCGGTTGCCGCGGCCCAGAGCCTGTTCGACACGCCCGCGCTGTTCCGGGTGTTGATCCAGGCACGCAGCGAACGGGAAATCGAACAGGCGAAACGCGCCGCCCGGGACATCATTCGCGAGCGCCATGACGGCGAGGACGATGTGACGATCATCACCCAGGACGCGCTGCTCGCCACTTTCGAAAAGATCCTGCGCGCACTCACCTACAGCGTCGGCGGGATCGCCGGCATCAGTCTCGCGGTGGCCGGCATCCTGATCATGAACGTGATGCTGGTCGCGGTATCACAGCGCGTCGCTGAGATCGGCCTGCTCAAGGCACTGGGCGCGCCCGAGCGCCAGGTGCTGCGCCTGTTCCTGGGCGAGGCGGTGATGC
>CBDTXT010000068.1:0-10271 GCA_965364465.1 uncultured Chromatiaceae bacterium | reverse complement strand
CTGGTGGCTTACTGGGGGCTGGCGATGGCTGCCGAGCGTCTCCGCCATGAGGCCGAAGAAGAGCTGCAACATGCCGATCGCATCATAGAGCGGATGCTGGCGCTCGGTGTTGCACCCAACGCCTCGCAGCTGAGACCCGTCAAGCTGGGCGAAAACCTGGTCGAAATGCTGGTCATCAACCAGCGGTTTGAGCAGGAGCTGATCAACCTTTACCATTCGGCAGCAAGCTATAGTGCACGAATCGGCGACTATGACAGTCGGCTGTTCTTCAATGCGCTGCTCGAAGAGGAACGGGCGCATCATCAGGAACTGCTCGACTGGCAGGCGGAGCTGCGAAGCGGAGAGATCAGCGATTGAGTATATTGCCATCGCGAACAGGCTGGGATAGACCTGGCCAGAGGGTGGGTCGATGAGTTCGGAGTGGCGGGAGCGCAAACGGCCCCTGTGCCTCGAGAAACGCTACGAATTTGGCGGCTACTCCATACTTCGGGACTTCCTCGATCAGGCGGCGGAGCTTTCGGAGCGCGCATCCTTCTACCCCGATATGGGCTTCGGGCATGACTATGTGAATGTCACGATACATGCGGACGAGGGCAGCGGGGTTCTGACGGAAGAACAGCGCCGGTTCGCGGAGTCGCTCGATACCTTGTACGCGGAACAGTTGGAATCCTGATCAGCTGATGCCGGTTATCGCGCTTGTAGGCAACAAGGGTGGTATAGGCAAGACCACATTGTGCATCAACCTGGCTAGTGCGCTTGCCGAGCGCGATGCCACTGTCGTACTGGATGCGGATCCGCAACAGTCTTCGCACAACTGGCATGCGATTGGTGATGGTGGCAGCGCCTTCCCTGTGATCGCTACCGTCGAGGACGTCGCCAAGGCCGCGGTGGAGCATGCCGCCGCTGCCCGTTATGTGCTGATCGATTGTCCGCCGTCGGTTCATTCCCGGCAGACCAGCGATGCCTTGTCTCACGCCGATCTGGCGTTGATCCCTGTCCAGCCGTCTCCTCTGGATCTTTGGGCAAGTGCACAGATCGAGGGCGAAGTCGGCCGCGCCAGGGAGTTGAATCCCGATCTGCGTGCGCTGCTGGTCATTAACCAGCTCGAGCCGCGCACGCGCCTCTCGCAGGTGATGCGGGATGCCCTGGCGGAACTCAGTCTGCCGGCGGCGCAGAGCGCGATCAGCCGACGCATGGTCTATAAAAAGTCAGTTCTGCAGGGAAAAAGTGTGCTGAATGTCGGTAGCCAGGGTGCTGCCGCCGCGGAAGAAATCAGGCAACTCGTCGACGAAATGGTGGAATTACTGTGACGACCAAAGACAAGACCGGCGACCAGCTCATGGCGTCGATTCGCAAGACCAAGTCCGAAGGCGCGACGCCCGGCAAGGAAGCCGTTGGTACGCCAACGGCAACACCGGCCACTCCCAGGGCCGCCACCCCCAAGGCCGCCTCTCCCAAGGCGCAGCCGGCGACCGCCAAGCCAGCGCGGGTGGCCAAAAAGAAGGTCGCCGCCAGACCGAAGCCTTCACGATCCGGCCGGGGTCAAGTACCCGCTGGCTATCAATCGCGCGGCAGAGTCTGGCCGGACTGACGTTTTTCGGACAGAATGGCGAATCTGGTCTGGCGTCCGAGCCCGGCCGGACCGGGCGCACTGATTCTTCAGGCCTGTCGGCTGATCCTTGCGGTTGTTGCCGTGCAGGTGGCGAAACAACCGTGAGGTAGGCATGTGACGTCTTCCGGCAGTCTGCACGATACCCCGCCGGCCATGATGTCGGATCATCTGATCCGCCACACCACCCTTCGGCAACTCCAGATATTCGAGGCCAGCGTCCGTTTCGGCAGCTTTACGCGCGCCGCCGAGGCCCTGTTCCTGACCCAGCCGACGGTCTCCATGCAGATCAAGAAACTCGCCGATACGGTGGGCCTGCCGCTGTTCGAGCAGGTCGGACGCAAGCTCAGGCCGACCGAGGCGGGAACAGAGTTATACAAATCCTGTCGACAGATCTTCGCCACGCTCTCCAACCTCGAGATGAAGATGGCGGATTTCAAGGGCATCAAGACCGGCCGCCTGACGCTCGGGGTGATCACGACGGCGAATTGTTTCGCCCCTGAGGTCCTTGGCGAGTTCTGCCAACTGTATCCGGGTATCGAGGTCGCACTCAATGTCTTCAATCGTGATCAGATCATCGATCGGATCAAGAACAACGAAGACGACCTCTACATCATGGGCCAGGCGCCTGTTGAGCAGACCGACGATATCGAGGCGTTCCCCTTTGCCCCCAACCCGCTGGTCGTCCTGGCCCCGCGCGATCATCCGTTGGTCGGGCAAGAGAATATCCCGCTCGCGCGCATCGCCGAGGAGTGGGTGATCCTGCGCGAACCGGGATCCGGGATACGCGACGCCATGCTGCGCCTGTTCGGTCAGCAGGACCTGAGTCTCAAGGTGCGCATGGAACTCGGTAGCAACGAGGCGATCAAGCACGCCATCGTCGCCGGTCTGGGACTCTCGGTACTGTCAATCCACGCATTGGCCCTCGAAGGACCCGACGGCCCGGTGGCGCTGCTGGACGTCGAGGGATTCCCGATCATGCGCAAGTGGTACATCGTCCACCCAAAGGGCAAGCAGCTGTCGCTGGTCGCCCAGGCCTTCCTGGATTTCGCGCAGGGCATCGAACCGCAGATTCGCGCCCAGCTGGAACAACAATGGCCGAATATCAGGGCGGCCTTCGAACAGGCCGTTGCCTGAGCGCAAGCGGGGCGGTTACTCAGCGGCTACGCAGGCGCCGTGTCTTGTCCACCATCCGGTAGGTAGACAGGTTGTTGTTGAAGCGCGACGCTGCGTAGACGGGCACCCACAGGACCGCGTGCGACTCGTCGTTGCCAGGGACCGGGAGACGGTCGTCGATTTCGACCAGAAAGCGGATATCGTAGTGCGTATGCCGTGGTTCGGCCCCCATCGGCGGGATGGTATGGATATCGACATCGAAGATCGTTCCGTCCACCAGCTTGATGTCGCCGGCACCGATGCCGGTCTCTTCTTGGGTCTCACGCAGCGCCACGCGAAGGATGTCGTTGTCGCCGTCCGCGTGTCCGCCCGGCTGAAACCATTCCTTGTGCTTGCGATGATGCATCAGCAACACCTTGTCGCGGGCCGGATTGACGACCCATGCGGATCCTGTGACGTGCCCATGCAGGAGTTCGCGGTGGAAACAATCCGCGTGCTGTTCGACGAAATGTCGTGCGCGCGCAACGTTCCCGGCCTCGGCAACCGATGCCGGGTGGTGATCATCCAGCAGACGCAGTAGTTCCTCGCGGTGCATTGTGCCTTGCTCCGTCAGGTGCCGGAGGGGTTGTTGATCGCCGCGATCGCCGCTGCAGCTGCCTCGTCCACGTCACCCTCGCGGCCCGCGAGGGTCAGGCGACCGAACGCGCCCACCGCGCGGACGTCGATCAAGGTGATGTTGGCGGCCTTTTCGGCCTGGTTCGCGGCGTAAACGATATAGCCGGCCGGTTCCGTCTCCAGGATGAACATGCTCTGGCCCGGCAGGATCATCGAACCGCGGCGGTCCTGGCGGTTGATCAGTACCGTATGGTCCGGGGTCATGCCGCGTATGATCTCGCGCCAGGCGATGCGGCAGGTCTCGCGGTCATCCTGCGAGGCGTGCATGTGACGCAGCAGGATGCGGCCGGCCTCGCGGACGTCGCTCTGATCGCGCTGGTGGATGACCATCGAGCCATAGGCCCTTTCGACGACTTGCTGCGCGAGATGCACCCGCGTCGCCTTCAGCGCGATATCGGTAAGCCGGTGCACGGCCATGCCGGGAGAGACCTCGGTCCAAAGGCAGGCATCGCCGGGTACCGGCAGAAATCCTTGCGACACGGTTGCCATGTACTCGGCCAGCTGCGGCTGCAGCGAATCGATGTAGACGTAGGTCCGTAGCGAAATCCGTGGGTTTGGGGTGTCCATGGGGAGCGGGTCAGGCGCACCTCGAGAGGACGGCGCGAATTGTTCGATGATGCGCCTTCATTATACCTAACTCGGTGATCGGAGACCTGGGGTCATTTCCCGGTTTGCGCATCGCGGAGCCCGCCCGACACTTCGCCCTCGAGCAGCGCAGTCGCCTTGGCCAGGGCCTCCTGGCGTGTCCGGACGACATGGTCCGGCGGCAACAGGTCCAATACGCCGAGCTTCTTCAGTCGTTCGGCCACATCGCCGACCGCGCCGACGATGAGTACCGGCCGGTTTTGCGTCAGGTCTTCCTGGATGATGCTCTCCAAGGCCAGCGAAGAGGACACGCCCAGAACCGGCACCTCGGTGAAGTCGATGATCAGGATCTCATGGCTACTGAGCACCGCGTACTTTCTCGATATCGCCTTGGCGACGCCGAAGAGTAGCGGGCCACCCAGCGTGAAAACCAGGATCTTGCCGTTGGCGCGCTCGAGCAGTGTCTGTTCGTCGCGAGTAAGATCGTGATCGTGTTCGGGATTGGCATCGTGAATCGCTTTGACTGCGTTGTGCTGAAGTTTTTCCATGCGCGCAATGGTCAATACGTTGGCGATGAATACGCCGATCGCCACCGCAGTGATGAGATCGACGAATACCGTCAACGCAATGACGCCGTACATGATCAATGCGGCCTTGAAGGAAACACGGTGCGCACGCTTCAGGAACGACCAGTCGATGATGTCGATTCCGACCTTCAGTGCAATGCCGGCGAGCACCGCAAGCGGTATCTGCTCGGTCAGATCGGCAGCCCATAACACCACGATCATCAGCAGGATGGCGCGCATCAGGCCGGAAAGCGCCGAGCGACCGCCGGCCTGAATGTTGACTACGGTGCCCATCGTTGCACCGGCGCCCGGTATGCCACCGAACAGGCCCGAGGCCAGGTTCCCCATTCCTTGGCCGAACAGTTCCTTGTTGGAGTCACTTTCCTTGCGGGTCATGTTTTCTGCGATGACGGAAGTCAGCAGTGCATCGATGCTGCCCAGCACGGCCAGGACGGCGGCCTCCACGACCATGAGTTGCCACTGCGCTGCGGTGAAGACCGGCAGCTGGAGATCGGGCAGGCCGGTCGGAATCTCGCCGATGCGGCGTATCTCGGCATCGGTAAGCAGGAAAACCGAGACCAGCGTGCCCAACACCAAGGCGAGGAGTTGCGGGGGAATCACGACGCTGAGCCTTTTCGGCACAAGCACCAGCAGGCCGAAGCTGAGTAGCGCAAGGACGGTCTCTGCCGGCCGAATGTTATCGATCAGCGCCGGTAAGGCGGACAGTGTGCCGGTTACCCCGCCTGGCGGCGGCGCGTGCCCAAGGAAGGGCCCCAGCTGCAGAATAATGAGTATGATGCCGATTCCGGTCATGAAGCCGGAGACCACGGTGTAGGGCATCATCGTCACATAGTGACCTAGCTTCAGTGCACCGAAAAGCATCTGAAACACGCCCGCGAGCATTACCACGGTGAATGCCATCGCCATGCCCTGCTCGGGGTTTGCCGCGAGCAGTTGGGCGATGACCGCAGTCATGATCACCGTCATCGGTCCGGTGGGCTCGGAGATCAGGGTCGGGGTAGCACCAAACAGCGCGGCAAACAGACCGACGAGTACTGCACCGTAGAGTCCGGCGGCCGGGCCGGCGCCAGACGCGACACCAAAAGCCAGTGCCATCGGCAGGGCGATGATGGCAGCAGTAACGCCACCGAAGAGGTCGCCGCGCAGATTGTCAAACCGGATGTCATTGAGGATGCTCATGGCCCGACTTCCCAGGTCGATTGCTCCCCTATTTATAAGCTGCCCGACCTGTCAGGAAAAGCAGATAGTTTCGATCTGACCTATTGGTAATCGTAGATGGTTGAGCGTCGCCCGCACTGACTGATGAAAGCGTCCGAGAACGCTGGATTCTGCTTTCTTTCAGGCGGCGGGCGCCGTCCTCGCGACATTGGCGGCGGAAGGTCCGCTGCAATCGCGCCGTCGCAAGCGTCGTGACTCGGTCAGCTGGTGAACTTGACCAGGCGGGTGACCTGGATGTCCGATATGAACACGACGCCGGAATGCTTGCTGTAGAAAGGGGCGAAACCCTCCAGTATCGGTTCGACCAGCGCCGGTGGGACGGCGGCGATGATCATGATCAGCAGGTCGTCCTCATTGAACATCAGGTGTCCTTCGTGAAAACCGTGGCTGCCCTTGCCCGAGAGGTTGTTGATGATGGTGTATCCTTTGACGCCCGCGTGGTCCAGCAGGTCCGTCGCGAATTCCTTGTGTTCACCCTCGAGTATGATTTCGAGTTTTTTCAGCTGACTCAGATTGAGATCTTTCATGACTTGGCTGACTCTTGTGCGTTAACAGTTTGAGCGGAGGGCAGGGGGCTGTTCTGCCACACACCGTCTTCGAACAGCGATACCACACCGGACTCGGGGTCTACGATCATTAGCCGTATCCAGGCGTTCTGTACCAGGTTCTTGACCGCGACCACTGCATCGATCGCCCGCCGGGCATGGTCGAAGGGTGCCTCGATGACGGTAATCAGGCGAATCGGTTCGTGGTAAGGCGAACCCTGCTTGAGTACCGTCTGCGACGGTAGGCCGGTACGCAGATCACTGAGGTTGCCGGTCATCACCCCAAACCGGCCCGCCACATTGTGGTTGACTTTGCTGCCGCTGCCGAACCGTTCGTTGTCTACGGTGGAAAAGTAGTGCTCCATGTTAATCCACTGGCCCACTACGAGGGGGCCGGTGAGGATGTTCTCCAGCAGCCGCCGCTTGGCATCGATCCGATAGTCGTATGAATGCAGGAAGGCTCGCCCATGCAGCATTGTTTGCGCGGTGAGGTGACGCCGACCGACGACGAAATAGGCGTTGCGAGACAGGCCCCATTCGGGGCGCACCTGTGACCAGTCCATCGCATTGCGCATGGCCAGCTTGCTGGCCGCGGCCGGCTCGAAGTTCGTTGTCCCCTGCGGCGCCAGCGTGGGGATGCGTTCGGCGGCGCACAGCCGAGAGGCCGCGGTCAGACCATTACGCAGTCGATCGACGTAGACCAGGTGAGAGGGCGGGATCAATTGCAGATTGTGCAGGCGGATCTCGTCGGTAGTCGTGTCGTGGAACGCCGGCAGGAACCAGGTGTCGTCCGGGATGTCGATGCCCTGGGCGCGCAATATACGTCGGACCGGCCGATTATTCGCCATCTGGGCCAGCACCTTGGCACTGACCAGGCCGTGATTGCCCCCGCAGGCGCCGCAGTCCAACGCCGACTCATAGGGGTTGTTCTCGGATGAACTCCCGTGACCGACGAGCAGGACGAAGCGTGAGAACTGCTTGGTCAGTCCGATAGAGCACAATGCCTGCACCACGTACCTGACCTGTTCCTCCACCGTGAAGCCGATACGCCCCAGGCGTTCGAGTTGCTGATGCGCAAAGGATTCGTTGATCCGGTAATCGGTGCGCAGGCGGTTGATGAAGGCCGCTGCCTGATCCGCATCCAGTTGCATGGATTCCGCGCACCTAGGCGGTGTCGCTTCATGGCCGAGCGCTGATTCGCGCAGCGAACGGATCATGTCATCGGTCACCTCTTCCGGGGCGAGCCCAAGGTGTTGTTCTACCGCATTGACGATCACGGTGCGCTGAACGGCGCGAACGATGGAATCCGCCTGTTCCCGGCTGAGTTTGTCCAGCAGCAGGCGGCTGAAGGGCTTTTCCGGCTGCAAGCGCTTGCGCCAGCGGTTGTAGGTCCGCGGGGCAAGCGTCTTGCCCACCATATCGAAACCGAACAGCAGCCCGATCGCCTCGACCGTGACGAAAGGCGTCAGGATCGACTCCTTGAGCTCGTGCATCGCCTTTCCCAGCGCGGTGACGGCGGCATCGTCCTGACGTGTCGCGGCCGTGATTTCTGGAACCAGGTTCTTCGGCGTGAGAATCACCGGGCAAAGGTGAATCTCGCTGCCCTTGCCGAGCTCCATGAAGCTGACCGGGACACCGAAGAAGCCGGCTATGCCGAATGTCTGGTAGTCGCCGACGCGCTCCAGATGACGACGAATACGTTCCGAGCGGGTGTCGATGCAGAACAGGGCCTGGGCAAAGGGGCGCTTCTTGCGAACCAGCGGCGAGGAGGTGTCGAGACCGTTCAGCAGCCGGGTCATCGCATGGGCTTCGAGCGCGCGCAGCCAGACCATCCCCTCCTGCTGCTCGAATGCCGCGATGGTTTCCAGCAGTTGGCCAAGCGCCGGTTCGGATAGACGCAGCAGGGCATTTCTGGTTTCGGCAGCCTCCGCAAGGGCGATGAGCCTGTTGCCCTGCGCGTTCGCCTCGTCAAGCAGCTTGCGATCAAGGTAGTGACTGAATACCTGCTGGGTGAGCGAGTCTTTGCCGCGCAGCAGCGCCTGCTCGACCCGGTAGGCCATTTCCGGAAGCACCTGCCCGGTGTGCAATCCGTGGCGCAGATAAGTCTCGGCCGTGCGCGTCTCGATCGCCTCGACAATGGTGTCGGTATTCCAGGGGTGGCCATGACGGCCATCCTTGCGCAGCAGTGCCAGCGCCATGGTGAGGCGTATCGCGACGAAATCGACAAGGTCGCCGGGAAAGCGTTCGGCCCAGTAGTAATGCTGGGCGCTGGCTCGCCATTTCACGAATCCGGCCCAGCCGTGCAGCCGCGCCAGTTCCTGTGTGAAATAATTTGTCCAGTGCTCCTGACGTATCCCAAACTGCTCCAGGACGTAGGCGATCACGCCCTCTGGTTCCTCGTCTTGCTCCAGGATGCGGCGCACATGCAGCCCGTGCAGGTAAAATGGAACGTTCCGATTGGCCATGTCGCGCCAGGCCGCATACAGTCCATGCTCGCGACCCGGCATCTCCCAGACCGACTGGCCTTCGTCGAAGAAATCCAGGCAGCTCTTGATCATCAGCTCGTCGAGCTCGACGCCGATCTCGCTGCCGTACAGCGCATCGACCGCCTCGTAAACAGGGCGGTTGCCGAGTAATGTTTCGTGCAACTGGCGCCGGATCGTCTCCAGGCTCGGGTCTCGGTTGCGCGGCCCGTTGCCGTGGAGGCATGCGTGCACGTCGGCATCGCCTGCAAGCGTTCGTGGCTGTGCCACCGCCGCGTCGATTTCTGTCGCCAGGACCGTCAACCAGTGCTGCAGATCAATCCCGGGCACCGGCTCCCGTGATTCAAGAAAGCTGGCTATCGAGGCGGACAGTGTCGCCCGGTCGACCTTTCCGGCAGCGAGATATGCCTGGTACCCGCGCCGCGGCAGGAAAGCGCGACCATGGAAAAGCTCTGCGCCCTGCTGCGCAGCCTGTTCGAACGGCAGATGCTCCAGGCCATGTAAGGGATTGTGATGGATGAAGGTCCGCATCGGCCAGAAAAACGGCAGCGGTTCTGCGGCGACGTGAATCATCGCGCGAATCTTCAGGCGCAAACCGAGCCGGATGCTCACAGGCGACTCCCGGTCAGCAGCAGGCCGGACAATAGCAGCGCGACCAGGGCAACCGCGTAGCCCCATGCCACCAGGGTGCTGAGGTCCTGGTGCGGGCTGGGTTCTGCCGCACCGACGATCAGGCCCTGAAGCAGGCGCGCGGCGGCCCAGCTCCACAGCAACCAGACCAGGGTCAGCACTACCGCGGGCGCCGGCTGAGAGACGATCAGGGTGCGTAGCATCGCAAAGAAGGCCGGAAAGAGCGGCGTCGCGGTAGCGGCGAGCACACTGACGACCAACACGCCGGCAAAGCGCGGCGTGCTCTGTGCCAGGCCGCCGTAGAGCCCCGTATAGGCGGCCCCGAAGCGCCCCTCCAGCGCCCTGTTCAGCAGGGTCAAGAGGGCCAGCGGGATGCTGAACGCGGTGGCGAACGACCAAAGCTCGGGTAGTTGCAGACCGGCCGATGCCGGCAGCCAGAGTAGGGCCCAGGCGGAAGTTGCCAGGTAAGCGGTCCATCGTCCCATCTCACGCATCGCGAGTAGACGGAAGGCATAAAGTGCCGAGGTCGCCAGCGCCCAGATCACCACCCAGGATGGCGGTTCGGCAGCAAGCGCCGACAACGCCAGTAGGCCGATCTGAGGCCACACCAAAAGGAGTGCCGAGCGCAGCAGCGGATGGGCAACGCGCGCGAACGCGGCATTGAACAGCATGCCGAGCGGGAAGAGCGGCAGGAACAGTCCGACGGCAAGGTAGCCGATCTCCTGCATCAGCCCCACCGCAACCAGACGTTGATGCGCGCGGATGCGGCAAGCAGATTTCGGGTAAGCCCGGTGTAGATGTCCAAGATGTGGAACTCACGCCA
>CBDTXT010000067.1:0-10276 GCA_965364465.1 uncultured Chromatiaceae bacterium | reverse complement strand
CCTTCTTGCGCTGGGCAGGCGTTCGGGCATGCCGATCGTCAAGTCCCTGTCCGTGGTGTTCATCGAGTTCTGGCGCGGTGTGCCCCTGATCACGGTATTGTTCATGTCCTCGGTGATGCTGCCTCTGTTCCTGCCCGAGGGGACACATTTCGACAAGTTGTTGAGGGCAATGATCGGTATCGCGTTGTTCCAGTCGGCCTATATGGCCGAGGTGGTGCGCGGCGGCCTGCAGGCGATACCGAGCGGGCAGTACGAGGCCGCGCAGGCGCTTGGGTTGAGTTACTGGCGCAGCATGGGACTGATCATATTGCCGCAGGCGCTGAAGTTGGTGATCCCTGGCATCGTCAATACCTTTATCGCACTGTTCAAGGATACGACCCTGGTGCTGATTATTGGCCTGTTCGACATGCTGGCAATGATTCAAGCCGCGCTTGCGGACCCCAACTGGCTGGGTTTCGCGATCGAGGGCCTGACGTTCGCCGCGTTCGTCTACTGGATCTTCTGTTTCGGTATGTCGCGTTACAGTATGTCGCTGGAGCGCAAGCTGCATACCGGCCACAAGCGCTGAACCCTTGGAGCAAGCCATGTCCGATGCGTCCGATACCCGCCCGGAGGCCACCGCTGCTGACGGACCGATGATCGAAATGATCGCAGTGCACAAGTGGTACGGGCAGTTTCACGTACTCAAAGACATCAATCTGACGGTGCAGAGGGGTGAGCGGATCGTCATCTGTGGACCCTCGGGCTCCGGAAAATCGACCATGATCCGCTGCATCAATCGTTTGGAGGAACACCAGCGCGGACGAATCGTCGTCGATGGCACCGAACTGAACGACGATATCAAGCACATCGACCAGATTCGCCGTGAAGTGGGCATGGTGTTTCAGCACTTCAATCTGTTTCCGCATCTGACAGTGCTGGAGAACTGCTGTCTGGCCCCGATATGGGTGCGCAAAATGCCACGCCGAGAGGCCGAGCAGGCCGCAATGCAATACCTGGAAAAGGTCAGGATTCCCGAGCAGGCAAAGAAGTATCCGGGCCAGTTGTCGGGCGGCCAGCAGCAGCGCGTGGCCATTGCACGCAGTCTGTGTATGAACCCGAGCATCATGCTATTCGACGAGCCGACCTCCGCACTCGACCCCGAGATGATCAAGGAGGTGCTGGACACGATGATCGAACTCGCCGAGAGCGGCATGACCATGCTGTGCGTAACCCACGAGATGGGATTCGCCAAGACCGTCGCCAACCGCGTGATCTTCATGGACGGTGGCGAGATCATAGAGCAGAACGAACCCGGCGAGTTTTTCGGTAATCCGCAGTCGGATCGGACCAAGCTGTTCCTCAGTCAGATTCTTGCGCATTGATCCACGCTGTCGCGGCGTGCTGCTGATCCCGCTCCCTGGTCCACAGAGGGAGCGGAAGCCGTTCACTTTCTCGGTGTGTAACTGAACTTCTGGCCGCTCAGACTCAGTTCACCCATCAGTCCGCCCTTGGCGACCGTGAAGACGGCCAGCCCCTTGTAATACTTTCCCTTGGTCTTTGCGTCGCGCTTGCCGCCACTGGCGCCGGCCGATGTCCCGGTAGTCGTTGCCTTCGCGTCGGCGGCCGCGGTAATCACCACGCCCGATACCTCGCCGCCGAATTCGAAGCTCCCGCTGGTGAATTCGTTCAGCGCGCGCTCGTCCTCGAAGAAGATCATCTGGCTGAACACTTTGCCACCGGCGAGCAGGCCGGCGCTCAACTGCTTCACGGCCGTATCGCCGATATACCTGCCGTGCTGGTAGACCCTCCCCTTTCCGTAAGCACCACCCACGACGAAACCGGCCTTTCCGACATTCGGGAAAACCGCATAGCCATAGGCGCTGTTGAAAAAGCCCTGGCTTTCCACCGCATTGCGAAAGATCTCCAATGTGTCCTGAAACTCGTCGGCCCGGGCCTGAGTCATCGGCACCAGCAGCATGATCATCAATGCGATGATTCGATTGGCTATCGCCATCAAGGTCTCCTCCTAAAATCTGGAACTGTGACGTATATCACAGAATGCCCGTGGCATGACAGGCGCCGCAGCGCAGGCTATGGGCACGGGCCTCTGTGCTAAGCGGGCTTGCTGGGTCGGATTGTGTTCGCGGGGAGCCGTTCAGGACTCGTTGGCCGCTGACCCTGGCTGTTTGCGCGCCGCAAACCCGGACGGAAACCGCCCGGCCAGGACATAGGCGAAGGCGATCACCTCGGCGATCGCCTTGTAGAGATTGTCCGGGATCTCCTCGCCCAGCGGTATCTGTGACAGCACCAGCGCCATTTCCGGGTCTGGATAAAGGGGGACCCCCGCTTCTTGCGCAGCGGCGACGATTTGCTGGGCCAGCAGCTGCTCACCCTTGGCCGTGACGCGCGGCGCGTTTTCCCCGTCGTAGCGGAGCGCGACGGCGATATCGGGTTCGCCACTGACGACCTGTTTGCGTCCCTTCATGTCAAGCCCTCTCGTCGAGCAGCCTGTCGGGCAGCGGGATCTGCCTCGGTGGTTCTGCAGGGGCCCCCAGCACGCCTTCGAGATGGACTACCTCGAGGCCCTGCGCCGCCAGGGCGTCCTCGAGTGTCGGCAGTTGCGCCTCGAGCCGCTGCAGCGTGGTGGCGCTGTCGCACCAGAAAGTCGTCGCGACCTGCGGGCCGGTCAGTGCCACCTTGCATTGCAGTTCGCCGATGGTTTCGAACGCAAAGGCGAGATGGACCGACCAGCTTGGCGTGCCGTCTCCCCCATTGGCCTGTGCATAGCGTTCGATACGTAGCATCACGTCATCGCTGTGGTCGGCCAGATGTACCGGGAGGTCGAGCTGCCAGACCTGCCGAGGGCTGTCGTCGATCGGCAATGCGGCGCTCTGCTGCAGCTGGATTCTCGCAACCGACCCCTCGGCCAGGCGGACCAGACGCTCGAGCAAAGTGTCGGCGGCCGATGCCCGGACCATCGGTGTCTGCGCGGGCCGCTCACCGGGTTCCGGGGGCGTACGGGGCTGCGCCGGCACGCGTTCCGCGCCCCGCTCGGTGTCGCGCTTGATGTCGGCCCGCAGCTGGGCCGCAAACTGCAGTAGGCGGCCCTTGGTGTCGGTCGTCTCGGGCGCGGTGCCAGCGAGCAGCCGGGCCTCTTGAAACAGCCCGCTCTGCAACACCGCACGCCGCAACTGCGCCGGCCGCAGCCGGTCGATCGCTACGCCGCTGTCGCGCAGTATCGTGGCAAACTGCTGCACCCTCTCGGCCTCCCTGCTTGGTAGCGGCTTTGCGCGCAGCTGGCGGATGGCTTCGTGCACCTCCGGCGGGGGCAGCTGCCGGACCATCGCAAATCGCGCGACCTGTTGTTGTTGCGCTTGGGGCGGTGGGTCAGTCAGGACCCGCAGTTGGGGCAGGGGCAGTCGCTTGACCACTTCGAGCTTGAGCTCGGTCCCCGGGCGCAGCTTGACCTGACTGCGCGCCATCACCTCGGTGGATGCAATCTGCAGGCGCAGCACCCCGGGTTGCGGTTGCGCGACGACCCTGGCCTGCAACACTTGGCCGACAGTCAGCTGTTTCAGCAGAGCCGGCAGTTCGCGACCGACGACGTCGAGTAGTGGCTGCAGTGTGGTCGGGATTCTCACAACGGGCCCCATGGCGCTTGGTCCCAAAGATATCGGCACCCTCGCCGATAATTGCAGCATCGTCGTTAGTTTGGGGTGCAGGGGCAGGTGATCGGGCCGAAAGGGGTTGGATTGGAGTGGTTCGTGCGCCAGGGGTCGGTATTGCGCGGGCCCTACAGCAGTGGCCGGGTACGCCAGCTGGTGCTCGACGGCAGCCTGGCAGTCGACGACGAGGTCAGTCCGGACAAGATCCGGTGGCGTCGTCTGGGTGGTGTGCCAGAGGTGGTGCCGCGCCAATTGCGGTTAGACGATGCGCATTGGGCGGCCGAGCAGACGGCGCAGCGTGGTGGTGAGCAAGCTGGTGCGCTGCGTGCGACGCTTGTCGTTGCGCTCGTCTTGGTGGCGCTGACGGGTGGTGTGTCACTGATCGGGCCAAGCGAGCCGGTATTGGCCCCCGACTGTGCCGCTCGCCCTGCGCCGGGCGTTCTGTTCGAAGGCTGTCGACTGTCCGGTGCCGACATGACGGGCGCATCGCTGGCGCGCGCGGATGGCGAACGCGGTGCTCGACGCGGCGACAATGACGGAGGCACATCTGGTTCATGCCGATCTTCGTTATGTGAGCCTCGCCGGTGCCGACCTTTCCTATGCCCGCCTCGCCGGTGCAGACCTGAAGGGCGCGAACCTGCGATCTGCGGATATGACGAACACCGACCTGTCCGGCGCTGACCTCAGTTTCGCCGATCTGAGCGGCGCCCGCCTCGGCGGTGCCCGGCTCGACCGGACCATTCTCGAAGGTGCGATCTGGCGGGATGGGCGACCCTGCAAGCTAGCCGATTGTCCACGTTGAAAACGACCCTTGAGTCAGGGCCGATCTCTGACTAGACTTCTCAGCGACACCAGGATGGTGTCGTCTACATGTTCCAAGGAGAGAACACCATGTCGCAGTCAAAGATTTCCCGTTCCCAAGTTCAACTGGCACTGTTCGCCGGTCTTGTGCTCGCATCGTCGCTCACATCCGCCGCGAGCCAGTGCAAGGGTATGCAGCAGAATGCCTGTCTGTCCGATGGCGAGTGCGTGTGGGTCCAAAGCTACACACGCAAGGACGGCCGGCCCGTTGCAAGTCACTGCAAACTCAAGGGGAGTAGGAAGACCGAGCAATCGGCAAAGACAGACGGTGTGAAGCTGAGCAAGGCCCGCTAGTCTTCGTAGCGGCGCACGCTGCCCAAGCAGCGGGGACACCCGCCAGACGGCGGGTGTCCTGTTGGATATTCTCACCCTTGGCGGCGTGACCTTCCCCGACGCCGACACAGGCTGCGTGTCGGCTCGCCAAGTTGCGCGGCTCGCGTGCACAAAATGCAACGGCCCCCACTATCCGGATGGAGGTGTCCTTGCTATCGTGCCTCAAATCGCAAACGACGCCGCCCGCCGATGCAGCAGGACCCGATCGTCTTCACCATCTTTCTGGTATTTACCGGCGCCGCACTGTTCGCCACGGTCGCGTTGTTTGCACGCCAGTCGCTGCTGGTCGCCTACATCGTGCTCGGCGCATTGCTCGGCCCGTCGGCCCTGGGCCTGGTCAGCGATCCCGAACTCATCCGGAGCATCTCCGAGTTCGGCATCATGTTCCTGTTGTTTCTGCTCGGGCTGAACCTTCAGCCGCAGGAACTGCTGCGCATGGTGAGCAAGACCACGCAGGTCACCGTCTTCAGTTCGCTGGCGTTCTTTGCGGTCGGCTTCTCGGTCGCCTTCATGTTCGATTTCACGATTAGCGAGTCGCTGCTGGTCGGTGGCGCGGCGACGTTTTCCAGCACGATCATAGGTCTGAAACTGTTGCCGACCACGATGCTTCACCATCAACGTACCGGCGAGGTGATCATCAGTATCCTGCTATTGCAGGACTTGGTCGCCATTGTGCTGCTGCTGGTAGTTCAGGGGAGCTCGCAAGGCAGCATGCAACTGCTCGATCTCGCCATGCTGCTCGTTGCGCTGCCGCTGCTGATCGGGTTCGCCTGGGTTGCAGCGCGCTATGTGCTGATCAGATTGATCCGCAAGTTCGACAAGATCCAGGAATACATCTTCCTGATGACCATCGGCTGGTGCCTGGGCATGGCGGAACTGGCGGGCCTGCTTGGGCTCTCGGCCGAGATCGGTGCTTTCATCGCCGGGGTGGCATTGGCATCTAGCCCAATCGCGTTGTTCATTGCCGAGAGCCTTAAACCGCTGCGCGATTTTTTTCTGGTGCTGTTTTTCTTCTCGCTCGGCGCCGGTTTCGATATCGGGGTGATCGATGAAGTGATCGTCCCGGCCCTGGTTCTTGCCGCGGCCCTGATGCTGCTGAAGCCACCTGTGTTCCGCTATCTGCTGCTGCGCATCGGCGAATCCGAGAAACGCTCGAAAGAGGTGGGTTACCGCTTGGGGCAGATGAGCGAGTTCTCCCTGCTGCTCGCGGTGCTGGCCTTCGAGCAGGAGGTCATCGGGTCGCGGGCTTCGTACCTGATCCAGCTCTCCACGCTGCTGACCTTTCTGGTCTCTTCCTACCTGGTGGTGCTGCGCTTTCCGACGCCGATCGCGGTCAGCGATGCACTGCGTCGCGATTAGCCTCGCCTGCCGGTCGACTGTGGCACGCGCTCAGGCGCCGGCGTCGATGTCAGTCCGACGAAGACGTCGGTGTTGTCATGGCCCTTTCGCCTTGACCTCATCGACTCAGGAGAAACCGAGAGAGGTCCTTGCCATGCATAATCGCAGAGGGTTTAGGGCTGTCGGCGTCATGGTACCGAGCGGCGCCCGCTTGCATGAAGAAATCGAGATACTCGAAAGGCGTCTTGAGCAGATCGGCCCGGACGGACATTGCGGCTACGAGAGGGCGCTGATCCGCTTCTTCGAGGAGCCGCTCGTTAGGCGGCGCGCGCTGCTCGGATTGGCCGGATAGCGCATCCGTTCACTTCGCGGCGATCCTGTTCACTTGGACGCCTCGCTCAATGGGCAACAGGGGCGGCATGTCCCCGGGCGCATAGAGTTCGCCGTTGAACCTCAGCTCCTCCCGGAACCTGCCGGCCGACAGCGGCGGCCTGCCCAGGTAACCCTGATAGTAGGTGCATTCGGCGTCGCGCAGGAACTGCAGCTGTTCGCGTGTCTCCACGCCTTCCGCGATGACCTTCAGGCCGATGTGCCGTGCCATCGACAGGATGGCGCGCACGATAGCCGCGTCGTTCGGATCGGAGGCGATGTCACGGACGAAGCTGCGGTCGATCTTCAGCGTGTCGATCGGCAGCTGCCGCAGGCCGGCAAGCGAAGAGTAGCCGGTTCCGAAATCGTCGATCGCAAAGCGGATGCCCATTTGCTTGAGCGCGGTCATGCGCTCGACCGAGTCCCGGGTGTCCTTGATCAGCATGGTCTCGGTGATCTCGAACTGCAGGCGCCGCGGGTCGGCACCGGTCTGGTCCACGATTTCTTTGACCCGGTCGACGAAATCCGGTTGATGAAACTGCTGGTGACTGATGTTGATGGCGAGGCAGTCGGGTGCCTGGAGGGTCGGGCAGTCCTGGATCGACCCGAGCAGCCGGCACGACTCGAGCAGCACCCAGTCATCCAGCTTCAGCATCAAGGCACAGTTCTCGATGTAGGGCAGGAACTCGGTGGGCGCGATCATGCCGTCGGTTGGATGATGCCAGCGCAGCAGTACCTCGGCACCAAGCACATGGCCATCGCGGATCACCAGCACCGGTTGGAAATAGAGCTCGAACTCGCCTTCGCGCAGCCCGTTGCGCAGTTCGTTTTCCAGGCGCAGCCGCGAGATCGCCGCCTCATCCATTCGCCTCTCGAACAGCCGTGCGCCGTCACGACCGGATCCCTTGGCATGATACATCGCGGTATCGGCATGCCGCAGCAGCGTGTCCACGGTATCGCCGTCGTGTGGAAAGGTCACGATGCCGATGCTCGCTGTCACGTGCAGTTCATGGCCGTTCAAGTGGTATTCTTCGACGAACACTCCGCGCACCTTTTCGGCGATCTCCCTTGCCTTCTCGACGGCGCGGTCCTGGCGCTGGCCGAGGCCCTCGAGCAGGATCACGAACTCGTCGCCGCCGAGGCGTGCCACGGTGTCTTCCTCGCGCAATGCACGGCGCAGGCGCCTGGCGAGCTCCTTGAGCAGTTCGTCGCCGACCGAATGACCCAGCGAATCGTTGATGCGCTTGAACTTGTCGAGGTCGAGGAACAGCAGGGCGCCGATCTGCTGCGTGCGGCGCGCGCGGGCGAGGGCGCGGTTGACCCGGTCGGTCAGCAGTGTGCGGTTCGGCAGATCGGTCAATGTATCGTGATAGGCGAGGTGCTGGATGCGCTCGGCGGCATTCTCCCGCTCGCTCATGTCGCGTGCGACGCACAGCAACAGATTGCCGGTGTCCAGCTCGATCCGGGAGGCCGAAACCTCGGCCGGGATTATCCGCCCATCCCCGGCGCGATAGTTGATCCGGATCGACCGGCCCTCTCCGTGATCCATCACGTCGTCGACCAGGCCCCGTAGGAAGGCATCGCTTTCGTCGTGCAGTTCGGTCAGTGTGGAGCCGCTGAGCTGCTCCGTCGGTATCCCGAGAAACTCGGCGGTCCGGGGGTTGCAGTCGACCATTCGGCCGTCGCTCGGATCGAAGATCATTACCGCGTCGTGCGAATGCCGATAGATGGCCTTGAATCGTTCCAGTTCGCGTCGCAGCCGTCGCGTGTAGTTTGCGATACGTCGCTGGCGAACCGCCAGCATGCGCTTGAGTCGCAGGGTATCGAGGTCGCTGGCCCCATTCGCCTGCTTGGGCGCCGTCTGCGGTCGGGTCGAAAGTCGGCGCATGCGTTCCTCCAGCTGCCGCAGACCTTGGCGTACCGGCCGCTGGACAAGGAAATCCCATGCCAGCGCGACGCAGGCCGCGATAACGGCTGCGAGCAGCGTGTTGCCGGGCGTCAGGGTCGCGGCCCCGTCGCCGAGCAGCATCAAGGCGGCCTGACCCAGCAGGACGAGTGTGAACAGGGCCAGGGGCTTGCGCAGCATCGTCAGCATCAGATGCGGCGTTTTGGCGGCGGGCAGTGACAAGGCGGCAGCATTCGTGCCTGGGACATCGTGAGACCTCGCGTTTGCTCAGCTATCGTCCGCAAATCCGATTGCTTTACGCCGACGCGGCAGAAAATGCGGTTGTCCTGGATGTTGCAAGGCGTGCCGTGCATGATGCGTGGTACTCGGCTGAGTCGCCGCGCAGCGCAGCAGATGCATGAGCACCACGACAGGCCACCGGGTCTCGATCGAGCCGGTTGCGGTCATTCGTTCACCTTTCGAGGAAAAATTCGGCATTCCGCGCCAGCCGGGACTCGCCCCACATGCACAGGGTGAGGTCAGGTTGCTGCCACCCTACCGTGATCCGGCGATGCTGCAGGGCCTGGAAGGGTTTTCACATGTCTGGCTGACGGTGCGATTCCACGAATGCGTCGCGAAGGGATGGCGGCCGAAGGTGCGTCCGCCGCGCTTGGGTGGAAACGTCGGGGTCGGGGTCTGGGCCAGCCGTTCACCGTTCCGACCGAATTTTCTCGGTCTCTCCGTCGTTCGGCTGCTCGAGGTCGTCACCGCTCCCGAGCCCTTGCTGCGCGTCGCAGGCATCGATCTGCTGGACGGCACACCTGTGTTCGATATCAAGCCCTATCTGCGCTACGCGGACGCGGTGTCCGAGGCGCGGGCCGGTTTCGCGCCGGCGGCCCCGGTCGCGGAGCTGTCGGTCGTGTTCAGCGCGGCTGCGGAGCGCGGGCTTGCGCAAACGAAGGACCCGCCGGCGATGCGGGCGCTGCTCGTCGAACTGCTCGTGCTGGACCCACGCCCAGGATACCGGCGCGGCGCCGAACCCGGACGCGTCTACGGCATGCGCCTGGCCGGGCACAATGTCCGGTGGCGGGTGACCGGGGCCGCAGCCGAGGTGCTAGATCTCCAACCGGGTGGCAACGACGACAGACCGGCGACTCAGTGAGTGATGTCGTCCGGCCCGAGCTGTTGGTATCGTTCCTTTTGCTCCGGCGTCGCCTCCTGCTGGTAGCGCGATTTCCACTCGTCGTAGCGCATGCCGTAGATGATTTCACGCGCCTGCGGTTCCTCCAGCGCGACGCCCTGCTCCGCGGCCGCATGCGCCATCCAGCGTGACATGCAGTTGCGGCAGAAGCCCGCCAGGTTCATCAGGTCGATATTCTGGACATCGCTGCGTTTCTGTAGATGGCCGACGAGGGTGCGCCAAGCGGCGGCTTCGATGCTGATCCTTTCGTCTTCGGTCATTGGACTGATCCTTGGAGTTGGTTTTTTGCAGGCCCCGCCTGCGTCAGTGCAGCAGCGCGAACAGGCGTGCCCGGTAGCGTGTGACGGCCGGATCTTCGCCGAGAATGTCGAACAGCTTCAACAGCGCAGTCCGTGCGCCATCGTCGCCGAACTTGCGGTCACGCTGCATCAGCTGCAACAGGTTTTCGGCGGCGCCTTCGAGGTCGTTTCCCATGACCTGATGCGCGGCGACCTGAAAGCGGGCCTCGCTGTCGTCCGGGGACACGGCGAGCCGCTGTGCCGCGGCCTCGTGCGGGCCGGCGGCCGCAGCAACCCGGTCGAAGAACAGCTGGGCGCGGAGGCGGACAATGTCGGGTTCGTCCTGTTCGCCCTGCGGCAGCCC
>CBDTXT010000066.1:0-10297 GCA_965364465.1 uncultured Chromatiaceae bacterium | reverse complement strand
CTTCACCATCGGGTGAGATGTGTCGAGGATCAGTTTACGGCTGGTGTCGGGATCGTCGCGCGGCTCGATTCCGGCCTGCTTCAGCAACGGCAGGGTATCTTTGAATATCCGGCCCTTGGACAGCGCGATGGTCAGTTGCGACTCGATGGTTGCGGCCATGTTCGGTGCCTCAGCCCGGTACCCTGCGGATCTGTGCGCCAAGCCCGGCAAACTTGTCCTCGATGTTCTGGTAGCCGCGATCGACGTGGTAGATCCGGTCCACCACCGTCTCGCCCTCTGCGACCAGCCCGGCGAGTACCAGGCTGGCGGAGGCGCGCAGGTCGGTTGCCATTACCGGCGCCGCGGTCAGCCGAGGAACGCCACTGCAGATCGCGGTATTGCCCTCGAGTTTGATATTGGCACCCATGCGCTGCAGCTCCTGCACGTGCATGAATCGATTCTCGAATACCGTTTCGGTAATGGTCCCGACGCCCTCGGCCAGGCTGTTCAATGCGGTGAACTGTGCCTGCATGTCGGTCGGAAACGCGGGAAACGGGGCAGTATGCACATTCACCGCACGCGGCCGCCGCCCGCGCATGTCCAGCACCACGTAGTCGTCGCCCACCTCGAGTTCCGCGCCGGCCTCGCGCAGCTTCTGCAGCACCGCATCGAGCTGAGTCGGATCGGTGTCGCGCACCCGCACCCGACCGCCGCTTATCGCGCCGGCCACCAGGAACGTCCCGGTCTCGATGCGGTCAGGCAACACCCTGTAGCGGGTACCATGCAGCGTCTCCACGCCCTCTATCGTGATCGTGGTCGTCCCGGCGCCGCGGACCCGCGCGCCCATCGCGTTCAGACAATTTGCGAGATCGACGACCTCCGGCTCGCGCGCGGCATTCTCGATCACCGTGGTCCCCTCCGCGAGCGTCGCGGCCATCATCAGATTCTCGGTGCCCGTCACTGTCACTATGTCGAGTACCAGGCGCACCCCTTTCAAACGGCTTGCGCGGGCCTTGATGTAGCCGCTGTCGACGCTGACCTCGGCCCCCATCGCACGCAAGCCTTCGATGTGCAGGTCGACCGGTCGCGAACCTATCGCACAGCCGCCCGGCAGCGACACATCGGCCTGGCCGCAGCGGGCGAGCAACGGCCCGAGAACCAGAATCGACGCCCGCATGGTCTTGACCAGCTCATACGGGGCAAAGGGCTCATTCAGCTGTCGCGCATCGACTTCCACGTTCATCTTTTCGTCGACGGTCAACTCCACTCCCATGCGCCCGAGCAGCTCCATCGTGGTGGTGATATCGCGCAGATGGGGAATGTTGCCTATGACCATCGGCTCGGCGGCCAGCAACGTCGCAGCGAGGATCGGCAGGGCCGCATTCTTGGCGCCGGATATGCGCACGTCGCCCGCCAAGGGCTTGCCGCCAGTAATGATCAGTTTATCCATGGTGCCCTTGCGAAATCGCGCCACACAGCGAAAAAGGGCGCCAATGATAAAGAAAATCCGGCGCCTGCGGGAGTCTTTGACTGACCGGGACTGACACAGCGCCGGTCAGCCGGGGTTTTCTTCGATCAGCCGTTCGCAACGCGACATCTTGGCCAGGTCCAGCAGTTCGGGTGGAATGTCGACCAGGCGCAGGCGGCAGCGGCAGCGGCGCGCCAGGTCGCGCGCCTCGAGCAGCAACACCAAACCGGCGCTGTTGCTGCGCTCGACATCGGCCAGAGACACGGTGAGTTCCGGATTGCGCCGGGGCAATGGCTCGAACTGTGGCCACAGTGTCGGGACCGAATCAAAATTCAGCACGCCGCTTAGCGCCCAGCCTGCCTTGCCGGTCGGCCCCAGACTGGCCACGCTCATTCCCTGCCTTGCCGGTTCTTCGTGGCCAGCGCACTGATCAGTCCGTCGATACCGTCTCTCCGGACCAGGGTCGCAAACTGGCTGCGGTAATTGGTGATCAGACTGACGCCGTCGATGACTACGTCATAGACCAGCCAGTGTTCGGAATCATCCAGCTTGAGGCGATAGTTGATCGGTATCGGGGGGGCGCCGGGGGAGGAAATACGGGTCGGGATCATTACCTGCGTATCACCCGGCCGGTACTGCACCGGGAGGTACTCGACCTCCTGGCCCGCGTAACCGAGCAGCGCGGTCGCATAGGTGCGCACCAGCAATTCCCGGAACTCGCGGGTCACGCCCTCCTTCTGCTCTTCGCTCGCGTCGCGCCAGAAACGGCCGAGTGCGGATTGGGACATCTGGCGAAAATCGAAATGCGGTAGCACGGTGCTCTCGACCAGCGGGTAGATCCGCTCTGGATTCGCCTCCAGCTCCGCCTTGCGCGCCGTCAGTTCGGCCAGCACCTTCTCGCCGGTCGCACGCACCATGTCCTGCGGATTGTCGATCGCCGCCACCGTGAACGATGAGAACAGCAGCAGAACGGCCAACAGGCCGCGCCGTTGGGTTCCGATACGCATCAGTTGGCTCCTTCTTGTGCCTTGCCAAAGATGAACTGCCCGATGACCTCTTCGAGCACCAGTGCAGACTGCGTCAATACGATCTGGCTGCCATCCTTGAGCACCTGTTCGCTGCCGCCGGGATCAAGCCCGACATATTGCTCACCGAGCAGGCCAGCCGTCAGGATCTTCGCAAAAGTATCATCCGGGATCTGGTCGAACTGCGAGTAGATCCCCAAAACCGCGACCGCCCGAAAGTCTTGCGGGTCGTAATAGATGTCCATCACCCGGCCGACCTCGACGCCGGCCATCGTGACCGGGGATTTCACCTTCAGACCACCGATATTGTCGAAATGCGCCAGTACCCTGTAAGAATCACCCTGGTTTACTGTGCCGAGGTTGCTGACCTTCATCGCAAGGAAGAACAGCGCAAGCAGCCCGGCCGCCATGAAGGCCCCGACCAGAATCTCGATCAGTCTCGTTTTCGACATTTATTCAGTTCCCGGCCGCACTCAGTTGAACATGAGCGCAGTCAATACAAAGTCCAGGCCCAACACGGCCAGGGAGGAATGAACCACGGTGCGCGTGGTCGCCCGGCTGACGCCTTCCGAAGTCGGCACACACTCGTAGCCCTGAAAAATCGCTATCCAGGTGCAGACGACGCCAAACACCACCGACTTTACAACACCGTTGAGGACATCCTCGTTCCAGTCGATCTGAGACTGCATCTGGGCCCAATAGGTGCCCTCGTCGACACCGAGCAGACCAACGCCGACGAACCAGCCACCATAAACGCCGAGCATGCTGAACAGGGCCGCCAGTAGAGGCATCGACAGGATGCCCGCGATCAGTCGCGGCGTCAGCACACGATGCTCGGGGTTTACCGCCATCATCTCGAGGCCGGAGAGTTGCTCCGTGGCCTTCATCAACCCGATCTCGGCAGACATCGCCGACCCGGCGCGCCCGGCAAACAGCAGCGCAGTCACCACCGGCCCGAGCTCGCGGACCAGCGAGGCCGCGACCATCACGCCGAGGGTCGCCTCGGCACCGAATCGCGACAGAATATGGTACCCCTGCAGCCCGAGTACCATACCGACGAAAACACCTGAGACCGCGATGATCAGTACCGTAAGGGCCCCGACCGAGAACAGCTGCTCGGTCAGCAGACGGGGCCGGCGAAACAGTTCGGGCAGGCCGCGCAGCATGGCGAGCAGGAGCAGGCTCGCGCGGCCGAGCCGTGCGGTGAAGGAAAGGCCGACTCGGCCCAGCGCAGCCAGCCACTCCATCAGCCGGGCTCCCCGAACAGGTCGCCCGACAATTCGGGCGCCGGGTAATGGAAAGGGACCGGGCCGTCGGGCAAGCCATGCATAAACTGCCGGGTCCATTCGCCCCCCTGCTCACGCAAATCGCGAGGCTTGCCGGATTCGATCACGCGGCCGTCGGAAATCACGTAAACAAGATCGGCGATCTGCGACGTTTCGGCCACATCGTGCGAAACGACGACGCTCGTGATGTGCGCCGCGTCGTTCAGACGGCGCACCAGCTGCATCAGGACGCCCATCGAAATCGGGTCCTGACCGGCGAACGGCTCGTCGTACATGATCATCATCGGGTCCAGCGCGATCGCGCGCGCCAGCGCCACGCGGCGGGCCATACCGCCCGACAGCTGGCTCGGCATCAAGTGCTGCGCACCGCGCAGCCCAACGGCCTCGAGCTTGATCAGCACCAGCTTGCGGACCATCGACGGGTTGAGGCGGGTGTGCTCGCGCAACGGGTAGGCCACGTTGTCGAACACGGAAAGATCGGTCAGCAGCGCGCCGCTCTGGAAAAGCATGCCCATGCGCATTCGGAGACGGTAAAGATCGCGCGTTGAAAGCTTATGCACGTCCAGACCGTCGACCTCGATGGTCCCGGCATCCGGGGTCAACTGCCCGCCGATCAGTTTGAGCAGCGTCGTCTTGCCGGTGCCTGAGGGTCCCATGATCGCCGTCACACTGCCGCGCGGGATGTCGATATCGACACCGTCGAATATCGCACGGCTACCGCGGCAGAATCTCAACCCGCGGATGCGTACCAGCGTATCGGGTGGGGAGCGCTTCGGACTCATGATTCCTCGGACGGCCGGTCGGACCGGCAACGGTGCTGGCGCGAACTGCCCGGTTGCGCGGACGGATCGCGAATTCTGAGCATCCCGTAGAGGGCCGTCAAGCGGGCTCAGCCCCGACCCATCAACTCGAGCAGCAGGCGCAGTTCCCGGATCTTACCGGGCTGGGCACCCGGCCCATCCAGGATCAGGGCCGAGACGTCCGCGGGCAGACCCGCGACCCGCCCGCGCAGTTGACGCAGATCGACCGCCTCCACCACCCAGCGCCGCAGCATCGCGGATGATTCGCCGTCGACCCAGGCATCCGGACCTCGAGCCAGCCACTGGGCAAAACGGTCGAATCTCGCATCGCGCCTTTCCACGAGCAGCACGACGCGGTGTGGTGCGAGCATCTCCAGCCCAGCGCAGCTTTCAGGCCGCGCTGCCGCGGGCAACTCGAGGAACAGCACCGGAGGGGTGGGCGCCTCCGCGAGCGCTTCGCCGAGTCGCCCAACATTTCCGCCACACCACTCGGCGGCAGACAACAGCAAGCAATCACAGTCGTTCGCGTAATAGGCGAGGCGCCACTCCGCGGGAAGATCCACCGGGTAATAGGCATCGAGCCAGTCTGGCCGTTCCCAACCGGCCGTCCCGAGCAGTATCCTTTTCGTAGCGTTACCATTACGCACCACGATCCCCCAACGGCGAAACGAGACATGGCCGAGATTCTACCGTTCAAGCGGCCCAAGGCCAGCGAGCGCCACCGTGGCAATACGCTGTGCCGCCACGGCCACCACAAATGGCAGGTGGAAAAGCAAACGGTGTTCGACGTGAAGCTCGGGAAACTGGTCAATCGCTACCGCTGCGCGCGCTGCGGCCAGACGAAGGTTCATGCCGACTGACCTGGCATTTGGACAAGTCTCGGGGCATCCGCGACAATCCCGGCTCGCCAAATTAACCCGCGACAGGCACCGGCCGCGCGGGCCGTCCGCCAGTTCCCCGCGTGCGCGGCCCGGACAGAGAATCAGGAGCAAGCCCGATGGGCCAACAGACGAATGACCTGCGCCGATCCGGCCTTCAGGTGATCGATATAGAAGCGAGTGCGGTGCAGGCGCTCGCAACCCGGATCGATGACAACTTCGTCGCCGCCTGCGGGCACATGCTGTCATGCCAGGGACGCATCGTAGTGACCGGCATGGGAAAATCCGGACACATCGGCAGCAAGATCGCCGCGACATTGGCCAGCACCGGCAGCCCGGCGTTCTTTGTTCATCCAGGCGAGGCAAGTCACGGTGATCTGGGCATGATCACGCCGTCCGACGTGGTACTGGCGCTCTCGAACTCAGGCGAGACCAGCGAAATCGTGACCATAGTGCCACTGATCAAGCGCATGGGCGCACCGTTGATCAGCATGACCGGCCGCCCGGAATCGACCCTCGCACGCGAGGCGAACGTCAACCTGGACGTCAGTGTCGCGAAGGAGGCCTGTCCGCTGGACCTGGCGCCGACTGCGAGTACCACCGCTGCGCTGGTCATGGGCGACGCAATCGCGATTGCGTTGCTCGAGGCGCGCAGTTTCACCGCAGAGGACTTCGCGCTGTCGCATCCGGGCGGCACGCTCGGCCGCCGCCTCTTGCTGCACGTCCACGACGTAATGCATCAGGGCGAGCGGATCCCGGCGGTGGACATGCGGGCACCGGTCCGCGACGCGCTGGTCGAGATGACCGCCAAGGGTCTCGGCATGACGGCGGTGACCGACCCGAACGGCCGCGTCGTCGGCATTTTCACCGACGGCGACCTGCGGCGATGCCTTGACCGCGGCATCGATGTCCGCGACGCGGACGTGTGCGACCTGATGACGCCCGGCGGCAAGCGCATAGGCCCCGACCGCCTCGCGGTCGAGGCGCTGAACATGATGGAAGAAGACGAGATCAACGCACTGCTTGTGGTGGGCGAAGACGGCCGCCTGTGCGGCGCACTCAATATGCACGATTTGCTGCGGGCTGGCGTCGTGTAGACAAAAGGACGGATTAAATGCAGGACATTCAGGTTAAGGCAAGGGCGATACGGCTGGTGATATTCGACGTCGACGGCGTGCTGACCGACGGCAGCCTGTTCATTGGTGACGACGGTCAGGAATACAAGGCGTTCAATTCAAAGGACGGCCACGGCATGGTGATGCTGCGCCAGTCGGGTGTGCAGATCGGGATCATCACTGGCCGCACCTCCGAGGTGGTGCGTATTCGAATGGACAGCCTCGGCATCGAGCACGTGTACCAGGGCAAGCGTGACAAGCTGCCCGCGTATGAGGAGCTGAAGCGGGCGACCGGCTACCGGGACGATCAAATCGCGTACGTAGGCGATGACGTCGTCGATCTGCCAGTGATGTCGCGCGCCGGCCTGTCGATCGCGGTGCAGGATGCCCACTACCTGAGCAAGCAGCATGCCCACTGGGTCACCCCCAGCGGCGGCGGTCGGGGGGCGGCGCGCGAGGTCTGCGAGTTGATCATGGATGCTCAGGGGACGCTGCAGGGCGCGCTGCAGCAGTATCTGGACTGAGCGTGCGACCCTATCGCCCGGTACTGGCGCTGGTACTGACGATCGCCGCCGCGGCGAGCTGGTGGCTGGCGCGACCGGAAGCGGAGACGCCGCCATCGGTCGCGAAAACCGGAACGGAGCGTACCATCGACTACTACGTGAACGGTCTGGACGCGACCCGCATGACCGAGGCCGGCGTACCTGCACACCGTTTGCGCACACCGAAACTGCGTCATTTCACCGACGATGACACCAGCGAACTGGAAAAGCCGCATCTGACCGTGTTTCAGGCCGAAGCCCCACCCTGGGAGGTCGATTCGGAACAGGCCTGGGTGTCGCCGGACGGCAGCCTGATCCTGCTGCAGGGCGATGTGCTCATTACGCGCGAGGGCAACGCGGACAATCCCCCGATGCGCATCGTGACCAGCAACCTGCGCGTGCAGCCGGAGCAAGACTATGCGGAAACAGACGAAAAGGTTAGGGTAAGCAGCGAGTCCGACTGGGTCGATTCAATCGGCATGCAGGCCTGGATGCGCCCCCCCTCTCGACTCAAATTCCTTTCGCAGGTAGAAGGTTACTATGTACCGCGCTAACGCACTGTTGCCCATCGCACTGATGCTGCTGACGGGAGCCGTCGCGGCACTCGAGTCGGATCAGGATCAGCCGATCGAGCTGAGCGCCGACTACGCAGATATCGACGAGTCGCGCGGCGTGAGCGTGTACAGGGGCGACGTGGACCTGCAGCAGGGCAGCCTCAGACTCCTCGCCGACGAGGTCACCGTGCACCATGTCGAACGCAAACCGGCGCGTATGGTGGCCGAGGGCCGACCGGTGAAGTTCCAGCAACAGTCCGACAAGGGGCTCGTAAAGGGCGAGGCACGCCGCGCCGAGTACGAGGTCAACACGGAAAACCTGGTACTTATAGGGGACGCGGTCGTCGTGCAGGGCAAGGACACCATGCGCAGCGACCGCATCATCTACGACCGGGTGCGCTCCGTGGTAAAGGCCGGAGCCGCAGCGAAGGGCAAGGAGCGGGTGCGCATCTCGATCCAGCCCCCGGCGAAATAGGCCCAAGACGCGCCGCGCCTATGCCCCGCCTTGCCGCTGAAGACCTGGTGAAGACCTACCGTGGCCGCTCGGTCGTCAATGGCGTATCGCTGCACCTGAACGCCGGTGAGGTGGTCGGATTGCTCGGACCGAACGGGGCCGGCAAGACGTCCACGTTCTACATGATGGCGGGACTGGTGCCTCCGGACCAGGGCCGGGTCCTGCTCGGTGAACACGACCTGACCGACAAGGCGATGCATGCGCGGGCAAGGTTGGGACTGGGCTACCTGGCGCAGGAGCCATCGGTATTCCGACGCCTGACCGTGATACAGAACGTCATCGCGATCCTCGAGACCCGCAGGGGCCTGGGCCGGGCGGAGCGACAGAGGATGGGCGAGGGGCTACTGCACGAACTGGGCCTGCGCCATCTGCGCGATGAGATGGCCATCAGCCTCTCGGGCGGGGAGCGACGCCGGCTCGAGATCGCGCGGGCACTGGCGGTGGAGCCGAAGTTCATCCTGCTCGATGAACCGTTCGCGGGTATAGACCCGATCTCGGTGGTCGATATACAGCGCATTGTGAGCCAGCTGGCGGAGCGTGGGATCGGTATTCTGATCACCGACCACAATGTGCGGGAGACGCTCGGCATTTGTGGGCGAGCCTACATCATCAGCGACGGCGCGGTGCTGGCGCAGGGCTCGCCGGAGCAGCTCCTCAGCAATCCCGACGTGCGGTCCGTCTACCTGGGCGAGAATTTCCGACTCTGAGCAACCCAGGCGAGAAATCCGAAATAGGCCGAAAATGCCCCTTCCTCGGTTGCCTCCCAGTTGCGCTAGAATGTCGTCAGGGAAAAATTAAACAAATTTCGTACCAGCAAGAAACCGAATGAAGCCCACAATTCAGCTTCGGCTGGGCCAGCACCTGACGATGACACCGCAGCTGCAGCAGGCAATCAAGCTGCTGCAATT
This sequence comes from uncultured Chromatiaceae bacterium, assembly GCA_965364465.1. Taxonomy (GTDB): domain Bacteria; phylum Pseudomonadota; class Gammaproteobacteria; order Chromatiales; family Chromatiaceae; genus Thiosocius. Next base: position 1,228 of record CBDTXT010000066.1, on the reverse strand, counting down.
GTCGACGCTCGACTTGAAACAGGAGATCCAGGAAGCGCTCGAGTCGAATCTGATGCTCGAGACCGAAGAGGAAGGCGCGCGGCGCGACGAGGGTGACAAGGAACCCGGCAAGTCGGCAGAGGAGCTCAACGGCAGCGAGACCGAACGCAACGACCCGAACAACGAGAGCGAGATCGCGATCGAGTCGGAGAGCATGCCCGACGACCTGCCGGTGGACACCGTGTGGGACGACATCTACGACAGTGTCACACCTGTCAGCAGCGGCCCGGCACCCTCTGGCGACGAAGGGCAGGATTTCCTCAGCCAGCAAAGCAGCGGCGAATCACTGCAGGACCATCTTATTTGGCAGATGCAGCTCACGCCATTCAGCCCGAACGACCTCGCGATCGCCGAAGCGATAATCGATAGCGTCAACGAAGACGGGTACCTGACCACGCCGCTCGAAGAGATCGTCGCCGCGCTCGATGACGAGGAGGTCGAGATCGAGGAGGTCGAGGCGGTGCTGCACCGGATTCAGGCCTTCGACCCGCCCGGGATCGCGGCACGCGATCTGCGCGAATGCCTGCTGATACAGCTGCGCCAGGCGCCGGGAGACCTCCCTTGGCGGGAAGTCGCCATCCGTCTGGTCGATAGCCATTTCGACCTGCTCGCAAACCAGGACGAGGCCCAGATGCGGCGCAAACTGAAGCTGGACGGTGACGAGCTGATGTCCCTGATTCACGTCATCCGATCACTGAATCCGCGCCCGGGCACCAGCATCGCCAGTGAGGCACCGAGCTATATCGAACCCGACGTATTCGTAAAAAAGCACAACAACCAGTGGCGCGTCGAACTCAATCCGGAGGCCGCACCGCGCTTGCGGGTGAACCCAGAGTACGCGGGCATGATCCGTCGCGCCGACAATAGCACCGACAACGTCACGATGAAGAACCACCTGCAGGAGGCGCGCTGGTTTATCAAGAGTTTGCAGAGCCGAAACGACACGCTGTTGCGGGTCGCGACGAGAATCGTCGACTTCCAGCGGAATTTCTTCGAATATGGAGAGGAGGCCATGAAACCCTTGGTGTTGCGCGATATCGCGGAGGCGCTGGAAATGCACGAATCGACCATCTCGAGGGTAACGACACAGAAGTACATGCACACCCCGCGCGGCACCTACGAATTCAAGTATTTCTTCTCCAGCCACGTCAGCACCGCCAGCGGCGGCGAGGCGTCGGCAACCGCGATC
>CBDTXT010000065.1:0-10325 GCA_965364465.1 uncultured Chromatiaceae bacterium | reverse complement strand
GGCACCGGCCACCCGGTGCCCGTCGATGTTCAGCTGAACATAGGCCACCGCGTCCGCCGCGGTGCCGGGGCCAATCGCGTGCTCGCTGTAGTCGACCACGTTGACGCGATTGCCGTAGGCGCGCGTCCAGGCATCGACGAACGCCTCGATCGCGCCCTCGCCGCTGCCGCGGATGCTGCGTTGCCGGCCGGCGTCCTCGATCTGCGCCTCGATCACGTCGCGTCCCTGCTGCCGGTCCAGACGGTAGCCGAGCAGCGCCAGCGGATGGCGTGCGTCGGCAAAATGTTGCAGGAACAGTGCATGAATCCGCTCGGCACTGATCTCGCCGCTATGACGCTCGCTCTCGCGCTGCACGATCTGCGCCAGCTCGACCTGCATCCAGCGCGGCAGGGACAGGCCGTAGTCGCGTTCCAGTACGAAGGCGACACCGCCCTTGCCGGACTGGCTGTTGACCCGGATAACCGCCTGGTAGTCGCGGCCCAGGTCGCGCGGATCGATGGGCAGGTACGCGACCTGCCAGGGTTCGTCCGGCGCCTGCTTGAGCAGACACTTGCGGATCGCGTCCTGGTGGCTGCCGGAGAACGCCGTGTAGACCAGTTCGCCCACCCAGGGGTGGCGCGGGTGGACCGGCAGCCCGGTGCATTGCGTGTAGACCTGGATGATCTCGTCCGGGTTGGACAGATCCAACCGCGGATCGACCCCCTGGCTGTACAGGTTCATCGCGAGTGTCACGATGTCCATATTGCCGGTGCGCTCGCCGTTGCCGAGCAGCGTGCACTCGACGCGGTCGGCGCCGGCCCTCAGACCCAGTTCGGCCGCCGAGACAGCGGTGCCGCGGTCGTTGTGGGTGTGCAGCGAGACGATCAGGGCCTCGCGCCGCGCTACGTGCCGGCAGAAGTATTCGACTTGATCGGCGAACCGGTTCGGCGTACTGCTCTCGACCGTCGCCGGCAGATTGATGATGCAGGGGTGCGTCGCAGTCGGTTGCCAGACCGCGGTCACCGCGTCGCAGACCTCGACCGCGTAGTCCCACTCGGTGTCGGAGAAGCTCTCCGGCGAGTACTGAAACACCCATTCGGTCTCGGGATGTTTGCGGGCCGCGTCGCGCAGCATCCGCGCACCCTGCACCGCGATCTGCTTGATACCCTCGCGGTCGCGTCCGAAGACCCGTTCGCGCTGCACCGTGGAGGTCGAGTTATAGACGTGCACGATCGCGCGCCGCACGCCCCTGAGCGCCTCGAAGGTACGTTCGATCAGTTCCGCGCGGGCCTGTACCAGCACCTGAACGGTTACGTCGTCGGGGATGCGGTCCGCTTCGATCAGCCAGCGCACGAAGTCGTAATCGGGCTGGCTGGCGGACGGAAAGCCGACCTCGATCTCCTTGACCCCGATCTGGACCAGCAAATCCCAGAGTCGTCGTTTCTGCGTCACGTTCATCGGCTCGAGCAGGGCCTGATTGCCGTCGCGCAGGTCGACGCTGGCCCAGACCGGGGCCCGCTCGATGACCTGGTCGGGCCAGTGCCGGTTGCGCAATGCGACCGGCCTTGCCGGTCGATACTTTCGATGGTCGAAGCTGTTCACGGTCGGTACTCCCGGAGATGCTGGTGCCTTTCCGCCTCGCCTCCCCGGTCCGGGGAGGTGGCGATCCTGTTGCTTGCCCCGGCGGGGGCGGCTGCGCGAGACCTCGTGAGTCGTTGGCAGTCGGTTGCCGGCTTTTGGCCGATGGGGAAATAATAGGCTCCCTTCCGAGGTGAATGATTGCAAAATTGGCATTTTTTCGGAACAATGTAGCAATATTATTGCTGTAATAGCTGAATTTTCGGAATCCGGTGCCTTCGGCATCCCGGAGCGAGGCAGGTGATGGAAATCGACCGCTACGATCGCCGCATTCTCGAGGTACTGCAGGAGCAGGGGCGGATCAGCAATCAGGAACTGGCGGAGCGCATCGGCCTGTCGCCGTCGCCCTGTCTGCGCCGCGTGCGCGCACTCGAGGATGATGGCCTGATCACCGGCTACCGGGCGATCCTCGACGCGCGGCGGCTCGGGCTGAGCCTGCTGGCGCTGATCCACATCTCGATGGATCGGCATACCCCGGAGCGCTTCGCGAATTTCGAAGAAAAGATCCGGGCGCTGCCCGAGGTGCTCGAGTGCCTCTTGATCACCGGCCAGGATGCCGACTACCAGCTCAAGGTCGTGGTGCGCGACATGGATGGCTACCAGGCGCTGTTGCTGGACAAGATCACGCGCATCGAGGGTGTGAGCGGGGTGCATTCGAGCTTCGTCATGCGCCGTGTGGTCGACAAGACCTCGCTCCCGGTGGCCTGAATCGCAGCGCAATCCGGTCGCCTCGAATGCGATGACCCGCCGCGCGGCGACGGCCGGCTGATCGGGGCGTCGGCCTCGCGTGCCTGATTGGCGATTGGCGAATTAAGAAAAAGCCCTCCTTGGAACCCCGGCATACCACTCTCGCGCCCTGTAAGCCGTTCTAGGCCATTTTTCGCCTATGTCGCACCCTCGCTAGTGTGATAACATCTTGGGCTTGATTTGCCCTTATAAAAGCGAGGCCGTCGCCGGCACTCGCATCCGCACCCTGATCGGGGCGCCGACTGGAAAAGCCATCGATGACAGAGTTCGCCAAGGAAATCCTCCCCGTCAATCTCGAAGACGAGATGCAGCAGTCCTACCTCGACTACGCAATGAGCGTGATCGTGGGGCGCGCCCTGCCGGACGTGCGCGATGGCCTCAAACCGGTGCACCGGCGCGTGCTGTTCGCGATGGGCGAGCTGGGCAACGACTGGAACAAACCCTACAAGAAATCGGCGCGCGTCGTCGGCGACGTGATCGGTAAGTACCATCCGCACGGCGACACGGCCGTGTACGACACCATCGTGCGCATGGCGCAGCCGTTTTCACTGCGCTACATGCTGGTCGACGGGCAGGGCAACTTCGGGTCGGTCGACGGCGATGCGCCGGCGGCCATGCGTTACACCGAGGTGCGCATGGCGAAGATTGCGCATGAGCTGCTCGCCGACATCGACAAGGAGACGGTCGATTTCGTCCCGAACTACGACGAATCGGAGCATGAACCGCAGGTACTGCCGGCCAAGATACCGAACCTGCTGATCAACGGCTCCTCCGGGATCGCGGTGGGCATGGCCACCAATATCCCGCCACACAATCTGACGGAGGTCATCGACGCCTGCATCCGTGTGGTCGATGCGCCGGGCGTCAGCATCGACGAGCTGATGGACATCGTGCCCGCGCCGGACTTCCCGACCGCGGCGATCATCAACGGTATCCATGGCGTGCGCGAGGCCTACCGCACCGGTCGCGGCAAGGTCTATATCCGCGCCCGCACCAGCGTCGAAGAGATGGAACACGGTCGGCAGCGGATCGTGGTCAGCGAGTTGCCCTACCAGGTCAACAAGGCTCGGCTGCTGGAAAAGATCGCCGAGCTGGTGAAGGACAAGAAGCTCGAAGGCATCAGCGAACTGCGCGACGAGTCCGACAAGGACGGTATGCGCATGGTCATCGAACTGCGCCGCGGCGAGGTTGCCGAGGTGGTCCTGAACAACCTGTACCAGCAGACGCAGCTGCAGAACGTATTCGGCATCAATATCGTCGCGCTGGTCGACGGCCAGCCGCGGACGCTGAATCTCAAGCAGCTGCTGGAGTACTTCCTGCGCCACCGGCGCGAGGTGGTGACCCGGCGCACCCTGTTCGATCTGCGCAAGGCCCGCGAGCGCGCGCACCTGCTCGAAGGCCTCGCGGTCGCGCTCGCCAATATCGACGAGGTGATTGCGCTGATCAAGGCGGCGCCGAGCCCGGCCGAGGCGAAGAAGCAGCTCGTCGAGCGGGCCTGGCAGTCGGGCACGGTCGAGGCGATGCTCTCGCGCGCCGGCGCGGATGCCTCGCGCCCCGAGGACCTGCCCGCGGGTTTCGGGCTGACCGACGAGGGTTACCGTCTGACAGAGACCCAGGCACAGGCGATCCTGGACTTGCGTCTGCAAAAGCTGACCGGGCTGGAACAGGATAAAATAATCAATGAATTCCAAGAGATACTAGAGAAAATTGCGGCTCTACTTGAAATTCTGTCGAGCCCCGATCGTCTGATGCAGGTGATCAAGGACGAGCTGATCGAGATCCGCGAGCAATTCGGCGATGCGCGTCGCAGCGAGATCGTGATCAACCGGATGGACCTGACGCTGGAGGACCTGATCAACGAGGAGGACGTCGTGGTCACCCTGTCGCATCAGGGCTACGCGAAGTCACAGCCGGTCGGCGACTATCGCGCACAGCGCCGCGGTGGCCGCGGCAAGATGGCGACGGCGACCAAGGACGAAGACTTCGTCGACAAACTGTTCGTCGCCAACACCCACGACACCATCCTGTGTTTCTCCAGCCGCGGCAAGTGCTACTGGCTCAAGGTCTACGAACTGCCGCAGGCCGGGCGCAGCGCGCGCGGCCGCCCGATGGTCAACCTGCTGCCGCTGGAGCAGGGTGAGCGGATCAATGCGGTGTTGCCGGTGCGTGAGTACACCGAGGACCGCTTCGTCTTCATGGCCACCGCGTCGGGCACCGTGAAAAAGACCCCGCTGGTCGATTTTTCGCGGCCGCGCTCGAACGGCATCATCGCCGTCGATCTGCGTGCCGACGATCAGCTGATCGGGGTGGATATTACCGATGGCAGTCAGAGCATCATGCTATTCACCTCGGCCGGGAAGGCGATCCGTTTCAAGGAATCCGACGTACGGGCGATGGGGCGCACCGCGTGCGGCGTGCGCGGCGTCAAGCTCGGCAGGGGACAGCGTGTGATTTCGCTGATCATCGGCAACCAGGGCGACGTGATGACGGTGACCGAGAACGGGTTCGGCAAGCGCACCCCGGTCGAGCAGTTCCCGATCAAGGGCCGTGGCGGCATGGGCGTGATCTCGATCAAGGTCTCGGACCGCAACGGCGAACAGGTCGGTGCGGTCCGGGTCGACGAGGAGGACGAGATGATGCTGATCACCGACGGCGGCACACTGGTGCGCACGCGCGTCGCCGATGTCTCGCAGATGGGCCGCGACACCCAGGGCGTGACGATGATCCGTCTGTCGAAAGATGAGAAACTGATCGGGATAGAGCGCATCGAGGCACTCGATGCCGAAGACGCGGAAGACGGCGACGATCGGGACGATGGCGCGGGCGACCCGGAACCGGTCGGGACGGGCGAGGATTGATGGCCCCGCACTGCGAGCGGGCTGGCCTGCTGCAGTGATGCCGCAGACGATGCCGAGGGTGCACGACCGGCCGCTTGAAGACCGGCATCCCCGGTATCCTCTGTTATCCTGCGTCGCACGCAGCACCACGGCCGCGCGATGGCCACCGCGACCTCTCGGGCGGTGGGCGAAACTTACAATTCACTGAGACTTGAGCGGAAGCAGCTATGACCCGTGTTTATAACTTCAGCGCCGGTCCGGCCGCGCTGCCGGAAGACGTCCTGAAACAGGCCCAGGCGGAGATGCTCGACTGGCACGGTTCGGGCATGTCGGTGATGGAGATGAGCCATCGCGGCAAGGAGTTCATGTCGATCGCCGCGGAGGCCGAGGCGGACCTGCGTGAGCTGATGGCCCTGCCTGCCGACTACAAGGTGCTTTTCCTGCAGGGCGGTGCGTCGAGCCAGTTCGCGATGATCCCGATGAACCTGATCGGGCGAACCGGCAAGGCCGACTATTTTCGCACCGGATCCTGGTCGAAGAAGGCGATTGCCGAGGCAAAACGCTTTGGCGAAGTCAAGGTCACGGTCGATAGCGAGCTCGACGGCAAATTTACCAGCGTCCCGGCCGCGGACGGCTTCGCGGTCTCGGACGACGCGGCCTATCTGCACTACACGCCAAACGAAACGATCGAGGGCGTCGAGTTCCCGTATGTCCCGGAGACGAACGGCGTCCCGCTGGTCGCGGACATGTCGTCGACCTTGTTGTCGCGCCCGATCGATGCGGCGCGCTTCGGCCTGATCTATGCGGGGGCGCAGAAGAATATCGGACCGGCCGGCCTGACGCTGGTGGTCCTGCGCGAGGATCTGATGGGCAGCCCGCTGGACGGGACGCCGACGATGTTCAACTATGCGACGCAGGCCGAGGCCGGCTCGATGTACAACACGCCGCCGACCTACGCCTGGTACCTGGCCGGACTGGTGTTCAAATGGATCAAGGGCCAGGGTGGCCTCGAGGGGATGGGCGCGATCAACCAGCGCAAGGCCGGGATGTTGTACGACGCGATTGACGCTTCGGGTTTTTACGAAAACCCGGTTGCGCCGGCATGCCGCTCCTGGATGAACGTGCCCTTCACACTGGCCGATGCCGCGCTCGATGGCGCTTTCCTCGAGCAGGCCGGCGAGGCGGGATTGAAGACCCTGAAGGGTCACCGCTCGGTCGGCGGGATGCGGGCCAGTATCTACAACGCGATGCCGGAACAGGGCGTCAGGACGCTGATCGACTTCATGGCCGAGTTCGAGCGGACGCACGGCTGAGACGGCGCTTCAGCACCCCGGTGGTACGCGGGCTCCGCGCCCGCCGGCGACGGGATAGAGAAGCAAGCAGGCGAAGCTTTATGTATAAGATCCAGACATTGAACAACATCTCGGCGGTGGGTCTCGAGCGATTCCCGCGTGACGGCTACGAGATTGCCTCGGAGATGGTGCACCCGGATGCGATCCTGGTGCGCTCGGCGAAGATGCACGACATGCCGCTCCCGGACTCGGTCCGGGCGGTCGGTCGTGCAGGTGCCGGCGTCAACAACATTCCCGTCGATGCGATGACGGCCGCCGGCATCCCGGTGTTCAATGCGCCGGGCGCGAACGCGAATGCGGTGAAAGAGCTGGTGGTGGCGGGCATGCTGATGGCGGCGCGCAACATCGGCCAGGCGTGGCGGTTCGCAACCGGCCTGAGCGGCGAAGATGCCGCGATCAACCGCGAAGTGGAGTCTGGCAAGAAGAACTTCGTCGGTTTCGAACTGCCGGGCCGCACGCTGGGTGTGATCGGTCTCGGTGCGATCGGTGTCAAGGTGGCCAATGCGGCGCGCGCCCTCGGCATGAAGGTGATCGGTTATGACCCGACCATCACGGTACGCGCGGCCTGGGCGCTGGACTCGGATGTCGAGCAGGCGCTGTCGGTCGACGATCTGGTGGCGCGATCCGATTTCATTACGTTCCACGTGCCGCTGACCGACAGCACGCGCAACATGATCAACGCCGATCGCCTCAAGCTCATCAAAGCACGAGGGGTTCTGCTCAACTTTGCACGCAACGGTATCATCGACGACGAGGCCGTGGTCGCCGCACTCGACGAAGGCCGACTCTATGCCTACGTCTGCGATTTTCCGAGCAACCGCCTGAAGGACCACCCGCGGGTGATCACGCTGCCCCACCTTGGCGCGTCGACCGCGGAGGCCGAGGAGAACTGCGCGGTGATGGTCGCAGACCAGATCCGGGACTGGCTCGAGAACGGCAATGTGAGCAATTCGGTCAATTTCCCCGAGATCAACCTGCCGCGTGCCGAGGGCGGCTACCGGATTGCGGTCGTGAACAGCAACGTACCGAACATGCTGGGGCAGATCTCGACCGATCTGGCAGAGGCCGGACTGAACATCATCGATATGCTGAACAAGTCGCGCGGTGACATCGCGGTGACCCTGATCGACGTTGCCGCCTGCCCATCCGACGAAGCGGTTCAGCGGATTGCCGATATCGACGGTGTCCTATCGGTGCGCTGCCTGGGCTGTGACGCGGGATAGTCGGCGACCGTGGGCGGCCGGGATCCATCGATGACGGAAGACCAGCAACTGGCGCAGATCCGTGACCGGATCGACGCGCTGGACCGCCAGATCCAGGACCTGCTGAACGCGCGCGCCCAGGCGGCCCGCGAGGTGGCCGAAATCAAGCTGGCCTCGGGCGGGGATGCGCTGTTCTACCGACCGGAACGCGAGGCGATGGTGCTGCGTGGCGTCAAGGAACGCAACACGGGTCCGTTGGGTGGCGAGGCGATGGCGCGCCTGTTTCGCGAAATCATGTCCGAGTGCCTGGCGCTGGAACTCCCGCTGAAGATCAGTTTCCTCGGGCCCGAAGGGACCTTCACGCAGGCCGCGGCGCTGAAGCATTTCGGCCACGCGGTTACGACCGTGCCGATGGCCGCGATCTCGGACGTGTTTCAGGAGGTCGAGACCGGCGCCTGCCACTATGGGGTGGTGCCGGTGGAGAACTCGAGCGAGGGCGTGGTCAGTCACACGCTGGACATGTTCCTGAATTCACCGCTGAAGATCTGCGGCGAGGTGACGCTTCGCATCCATCACAACCTGATGGGCAAAGAGCCGGATCTCGGCAATCTGAAGATCATCTACTCGCACCAGCAGTCGCTGGCGCAGTGCCGCGGCTGGCTTGACCGGCACCTGCCACTGGTCGAACGGGTCCCGGTCGGCAGCAATGCCGAGGCCGCTCAGCGCGCGGCAAAGGCCGCGCATTCCGCGGCGATCGCCGGTGCGACCGCGGCCGAACTGTATGGTCTGCAGGTGCTCGCGCCGAACATCGAGGATGAGGCCGGCAACACCACGCGCTTCCTGGTGATCGGGCAACAGGCGGTGCCACCGTCCGGCGACGACAAGACCAGTCTGCTGTTGTCCACGCGCAACGAAGCGGGCGGGCTGTACCGTCTGCTCGCGCCGCTCGCCGAACACGGTATCAGCATGACACGTATCGAGTCGCGACCCTCGCGCCGCGGCCATTGGGATTACGTCTTCTTCGTCGACATCAACGGCCACCGAGACGACGCCGAAGTCGCCGATGCGCTCGGGGTCCTGCGACGCCAGGCCGGGATGTTCAAGGAACTCGGCTCTTATCCGAGGGCGGTGCTCTAGTGGGCAACCGCTTTATCAGGTTCGCCGCGCCTGGGCTGGCCGGCCTGAAACCCTACGTGCCGGGCAAGCCGCTTGCCGAACTGGAGCGTGAGCTGGGGGTTTCGGGCTCGATCAAGCTTGCGTCGAACGAGAGCCCGCTCGGGCCCAGTCCACGGGTGCGCGCGACGCTCGAGGCGCAGATCGCCGAGGTCGCACGTTATCCGGATGGGGGTGCCTTCGAGCTGCGCGCGGCACTGGCCCGGCGGCACGCAGTCGATTCCGCCTGTGTCACGGTCGGCAACGGCTCGAACGACGTGCTGGACATGATCGCGCGCGTCTTCCTGTGGGCGGGGCGCGAGAGCCTGTTCTCGCAGTATGCTTTCGCGGTGTATCCGATCAGCACCGCGGCGGTGGGCGCGGTCGCGCGCGTCGCGCCAGCGCTCGACTATGCGCACGATCTCGCGGCGATGCGTTCGATGATCGGCCCCAAGACCGGTGTCGTCTGGATCGCGAACCCGAACAACCCGACCGGTACCCGGCTTTCCGAACCCGCATTGCGCGCGTTCATCGAGGCCGTCCCCTCCGAGGTCGTCGTCGTCGTCGACGAGGCCTATTTCGAGTACGTCGACGCCGACGACCATGCTGACGCGACACGCTGGCTGGACGCGTTTCCGAACCTCGTCGTGACCCGCACCTTTTCGAAGGCCTACGGACTGGCCGCGCTGCGCGTCGGTTACGGGCTGTCGCATCCGGATGTCGCGGACCTGCTGAACCGGGTGCGCCAGCCGTTCAATGTCGACAGCTTTGCACAGGCGGCGGCAATCGCCGCGCTCGAAGACCAGGACCATCTGCGTCGCGCGGTCGAACTCAATGCGCGGGGAATGCGGCAACTGGTCGAGGGTGTGACGACGCTGGGGCTCGGGTTTATTCCCTCGGCCGGGAATTTTCTCACGATCGACCTTGGTCGCGAGTCCGGCCCGATCGACCAGGCGCTGTTGCGCCTCGGCGTCGTGACCCGGCCGATCGCCAGCTACGGTCTACCGAATCACCTGCGCGTGAGTGTCGGCCTGCCCGACGAGAACGCGCGTTTCCTGGCGGCGCTGGGGCAGGTCATTTGAGTACCTCGATCGGCAGGCTCGCGATCATCGGTGTCGGCCTGATCGGTGGTTCGCTGGCGCGCGCGCTGCGCGCGGCCGGTGCGGTCGACGAGATCGTCGGTTGCGGCCGCGGCAGGCCGAACCTGGAGGAGATTTCGTGTGTCAGGTTCAATTTCGAGCGACGTGCAGTCCGCCGTCAGTCCGGTTCTTAAAAGCGCAGCAACCCGTGGAATAAAGGACCTCCCTATCGGCGTTGCTCCGGAAAGTACAATTTCCGGTCTGAATTTCCCTATTAAGTCTATGAGCAGTTGCGCATATGGCTCGTCATTAAACGCACTGAACATCTCGTCACCGCAG
>CBDTXT010000064.1:0-10351 GCA_965364465.1 uncultured Chromatiaceae bacterium | reverse complement strand
CAATCATGAATACCGCCCGGAGTTCATCGTCGATTCAGGTCATCGATCGCGCCGCCGCGCTGCTCGACGCGATCGCTCGTTACCAGGAGCCGGTCAGCCTGAAGGTACTGAGTGCCGAAACGGGTTTGCACGCGTCGACGGCTCACCGAATCCTCGCATCGATGATCGAGAATCGCTTTGTTGAACGCGACCCGGCCGGTCGATACCGGCTCGGGATGCGATTGCTGCAACTCGGCGTCCGGCTGCATAGCAGTATCGATCTGCGCGCGGTCGCGCTGCCGGTGATGGAGGCGCTGCGCGACGAGCTCGGCGAGTCGGTGAACCTGACGCTGCGCGAGGGCGATGTGGTGGTGTACATCGAGAAGGCAACGCCGAACCGGATGATGCACGTGCAGCAGCTGGTCGGCAGTCGCGCCCCGCTGCACGTAACGGCAGTGGGCAAACTGATGCTGGGCGCCGCCGGGGAAGAGGCGATTCGAGGCTATGCGCAACGTACCAACCTGCCCGCTTACACACGCAACACCATCACCACGCTCCCGCGCCTGATAGACGAGTGCAACGAGGGCGTCCGTCGTGGCTATGCGTTGGACAACGAGGAGGCGGAGATCGATGTCGGCTGCATCGGGGTCCTGCTGCACGACAGCAGCGGCAGCGTCGCGGCCGGCCTGTCCGTGTCGGCCCCGATCGAACGCCGACGCATGGCCTGGGTCGACAGCGTGGTCGCGGCAGGTCGGACGATTTCGGCACAACTCGGATACACGACAACGGTGCCGGCGTGACGACGCTGAAGGTGCGCTGGCTGCTGTTTGGCCTGCTGCTGTTTCTGCTGATCCTGTACGGAATCCCCGATGGCGTGATGCCGACAAGCGCCAACCGGGTCGGTGCCGCCGCGGTGCTGATGGCCGTCTTGTGGATCAGCGAGGCGATCCCGATTCCGGCGACCGCGCTGCTGCCGGTCGTGCTGTTCCCGCTGCTCGACGTGATGCCCGTCGAGTCGGCGGCGGCAAACTATGCGCACCATCTGGTGTTTCTTTTCCTGGGCGGGTTCTGGATCGCTGCCGCGGTGGAACGCTGCGGCCTACATCGCCGGATCGCATTGCAGGTGCTTGGCGTGATGGGCTCGAAGCAGGACCGGATCGTGCTGGGCTTCATGGCAGCGACGGCGTTCCTGTCCATGTGGCTCAGCAACACCGCGACCACGATGATGATGCTGCCGATCGCACTCGCCGTCGTCGCGCGCCTCGGCGCCGACGCGCACACGCCGTTCGGCCGGACACTGATGCTGGGCATCGCCTACTCGGCGTCGATTGGCGGCGTGGCCACGCTGATCGGGACACCGCCGAACGCGGTCCTGGCCGGGGTCGTCGAAAAGGGCCTGAACCTGACCATCGGCTTTGCGCAGTGGATGCTGTTCGGCCTACCACTTGCCGTTGTGATGCTCGCCATCGCCTGGTGGTACCTGACACGGATCGCCGAGCGCATCAGCGGGCGTGAAGCCGACTGTGGCACCGATATGATCCGGGGAGAAATCGATCGGCTCGGCAGCATGGACAGTGCCGAGCGACGTGTGCTGCTCGTGTTCGCAACGGTCGCCGGTCTTTGGGTATTCAAGGGGCTGCTCCCGGCGGACTGGGTCGGCTCCCTCAGCGATTCGACCATCGCGATGGCCGGGGCCATCGCCTTGTTCATGATCCCGGGCGGCCGCGACGCACACGCCGGACTGCTCGACTGGCAGGCGGCCGCCAATGTGCCCTGGGATGTGCTGATCCTGTTCGGTGGCGGCTTTGCGTTGGCGCATGGGTTTCAACAGTCCGGGCTCACCGAATGGATCGGCAATCAATTGGACTTCCTGCGCCATGTGCACTGGTTTGTGCTGATGCTGGTTGTCGCGCTGGTGACCATTTTTCTGACCGAGGTGACATCGAACACCGCGACCGCCAGCATGCTGCTGCCAATCGTTGCCGGCCTCGCTGCCGGCGCTGGCCAGGATCCGCTGACGCCGATGGTGGCCACCGCGCTCGCCGCCTCTTTCGCGTTCATGCTGCCGGTCGCCACCCCGCCGAACGCGATCGTGTTCGCCAGTCGCCAGATCAGCATCCCCGAGATGGCGCGTGCCGGCATCTGGATGAACCTGATTGGCATCGCGCTGATCGCGCTGTTCGTGTCCGTCGTCTTACCCTGGGTATGGGGTTCCAACGCATAGCCCGTTCGACGGGGTGTTCCGTTCGTCCATGATGCTTCGCCGCCAGCGCGGGCCGGACCCGAGACGCGGGGTGGCGCACAGGGCGATCCGCTGTGCGCTGTGCGGCGGACACAAGCGCTACTGCGCAAGTACCCTATTTGCCGCGCCAGTGGATGCTGTACAGGTCGTGCCGTCGATCCCGCAGGTTTTGCACCGTGCCGCTGTTGCGCGCCATGTGCAGCGTGTCCGGCCGCAGGTCGGCGAAGGCGACCATCTCGACGTTGGGTGTGGTGTCCGCGGCGATGCCGTCGCGCGAGAATGGGAAATCGCAGGGCGTCAGAATGCAGCTCTGGGCATACTGGATATCCATGTTGGCGACACCGGGCAGATTGCCCACGTTACCGGACATCACGACATAGAACTGGTTCTCGACGGCACGCGCCTGACAGCAGTAGCGAACGCGCAGGTACGATTGCCGCTCGTCGGTACAGAACGGGACAAACAGGATCTGCGCCCCCTGGTCCGCGAGGTGACGCGCCAGCTCCGGAAACTCGGAGTCGTAACAGATCAGCACACCGATTGGTCCACAGTCGGTCTCGATCGCATTCAGCGTGCTACCACCCTCGATGTTCCACCAATAGACCTCGTTCGGCGTCGGATGGATCTTGGGTTGCTCGTAGATCGAGCCGTCACGCAGAAACACGTAGGCAATGTTCTCGACCCGCCCGCTCGGCATATGGGTCGGATGGGATCCACCGATGATGTTGATGTTGAAACGTATGGCCATATCGCGCAGCGCCTCTTTGTACTCTGGCGTATGCCGGCTCAAGGCCTCGATCGATTCGGCGGGGCTGAGCCTCTGATCCTCAATCGACAGCAGTTGCAGCGGGAACATCTCGGGGAAGACGACGAAATCACCCTTGTAATCGGCCACCACGTCGACGAAGTACTCGACGAACGACAGGAACTCCTCGAAGGACTTCACACGGCGCTGCATGTACTGCACGGTGCCGACCCGGATAGTGTCCGGCAGGCGCCCGCCATAGCGTTTCTCCCGGCCCTGCGGCTGAGTCTGATCCACCATCGGGTTGCGCCAGACGAGATGCACTGCATAGCCGAGCGACTGTGCATCGTCGTTCAGGTACTTCGGAATGATCCCGATCACCTCGAAGCCGTTTCTCAGTTGGAAAGACAACACCGGATCACGCTGCTTCTTCTGCACCACCTGTTCGACGTATTCCTCCACGCTGGCGAACTTTTTCAGGCGCCTTGCAAGGCTTGGCAAGCGACCCGCGAATACGATGCCCTTGAGTTCGAGCGCCTCGCACAGGGCCTTTCGCGCGTTGTATAGCCGCTGCCCGATTCGATAACCGCGAAATTCCGGGTCGACACAGACCTCCATCCCATAGAGCCAGTCGCCATGTGGATTGTGCCGCGACGCATAACCGTTGCCGGTTACCTCGGTCCAGGTGTGTGCTTTCAAGCCGACCTCCTCGCTCAACCGGAAGGTCGCGCAGTAGCCGACCACCCGGTCGTCGACCAGCGCAACGAACTGGCCGTCCGGGTAGTTGTTGATCTGGCCGGTCAGCGAGCCCTCACTGTAGGCGAACATCCCGGTCCCCGCATAGACTCGACCGGTGAGATCGGCGATGGCCGGGACGTCGGCGATCTTCGCATTGCGCACGGTCAACCGACTGCGCGGGTTGTCGAGGGCAGATGGATGATGCGGATGGTGGATCATGGTCGCTCCGGGTAGTGGCGCACCGGGCTGCGGCCCGGCCGACTGCCTCCAGTCTACTCATTAACGCTTCACGAAGACTACCGGAACCGGCCGGCTCTTCGCCGATACGAGACCGGTTTCTTCACATGCTAAGGTCTGCGATATCCACGCCACAGGAGAAGGCGATGAAAGACTCTTTCGGTGCACGCTCGACGCTCGCGGTACAGGGACAGGACTTCGAGATCTACCGCCTCGACAGCCTGGCGGCCGAGCACGATCTCGAGCGCCTGCCGTTCGCGCTGAAGATATTGCTCGAGAACCTGCTGCGCAACGAAGACGGCCAGAACGTCACCCGCGATCATATCCAGGCACTGGCAGATTGGGACGCGAAGGCCCCGGCGGGCGGCGAGATCGCGTTCACCCCGGCCCGCGTGATCCTGCAGGATTTCACCGGTGTGCCCGCGATCGTCGATCTCGCGGCGATGCGCGATGCAGTGGGCCGTCTCGGCGGCGACCCGAGCCGTATCAATCCGCTGACGCCGGCCGAACTGGTCATCGACCACTCGGTCCAGGTGGACGTATTCGGTAGCGCCGATGCGCTGGACGTGAATACGCGACTGGAGTTTCAGCGCAACCGCGAGCGCTACGGCTTCCTGCGCTGGGGACAGACCGCCTTCGACAACTTCAAGGTGGTGCCGCCGGGCACCGGCATCGTGCACCAGGTCAATCTGGAACACCTGGCGCGCGTGGTGTTCCAACGCGAACAGGACGGGCGCCGACAGGCCTACCCGGACTCACTGGTCGGGACCGATTCGCATACCACGATGATCAACGGCCTCGGCGTACTCGGCTGGGGTGTCGGCGGCATAGAGGCCGAGGCGGCAATGCTCGGCCAGCCGGTCACGATGCTGGTACCACAGGTCGTCGGGTTCCGGCTCGACGGCCGGCTCGCCGAAGGCGCCACTGCGACCGACCTGGTGCTGACCGTGACCCAGATGCTGCGCGAGCGCGGCGTCGTGGGCAAGTTCGTCGAGTTCTACGGCGATGGCCTCGAAGACCTGCCGCTGGCCGACCGCGCCACGATTGCCAACATGGCACCCGAGTACGGCGCAACCTGCGGCATCTTCCCAATCGACACAGAGACGCTGCGCTACCTGGAACTGACCGGCAGACCACCGGAACAGCTTGCACTGATCGATTCCTACGCGCGCGAACAGGGCCTGTTTCGCGGTGCAAGCGGCACCGAGCCCGAATACAGCGAGCGGCTCGAACTGGACATGGGCAGCGTCGAACCCAGCCTGGCCGGGCCCAGGCGCCCACAGGACCGGATCGCACTGGGTAACGCGAGTTGCACCATCGGCAACGCGATGCATGCACTGCAGGAGGAGCGCTCCGGGCGCACCAGCCGCAACAGGGATGTCGCGCGCTTCGCCGACGAAGGCGGCGGGACCGCGGTGGCCGCCGAGGAGACGCGGCACAGCGGTGTGGAAACGGTCGAGTATGCAGAGCAGCTGTTCGAACTGCGTGACGGCGCCGTGGTGATCGCGGCGATCACCTCGTGCACCAATACCTCGAACCCCGCGGTGATGGTGGCGGCTGGCCTGGTAGCGAGAAAGGCGCGCGGGCGCGGACTGAACGTGAAGCCCTGGGTCAAGACCAGCCTGGCGCCCGGCTCCCGGGTGGTCAGCGATTATCTGGAGCGCGCCGGCCTGCTCGACGATCTCGCGACGCTTGGGTTCCAGGTCGCCGGCTTCGGCTGTACCACCTGCATTGGCAACTCTGGGCCATTGCCGGAACAGATCAGCGAAGCGATCCGGCGCGCGGACCTGATCGCCTGCTCGATCCTGTCAGGCAACCGCAATTTCGAGGGCCGCATCCATCCCGATGTCCGGATGAATTTCCTTGCCTCGCCGCCGCTGGTGGTTGCCTACGCCGTGGCGGGCAGGATGGACATCGACGTCTATCGGGAACCCCTCGCGCACGACCCACTCGGGAACCCGGTCTATTTGCGCGATCTCTGGCCGGCCCAGGCCGAGGTGCAGTCGATCATCGCTGCGAACATCGATCCTGCCATGTTCCGCCGCCGCTACGAAACGGTGTTCGAGGGCGACGCAAACTGGCGGGCGATGCAGGTTCCGGGCGGTGACCAGTACCGCTGGGACCCTTCCTCGACCTATATCCGACTACCGCCCTACTTCGAGGCGATGGGTCCCGAACCCGCGGCCTTGCCGGTCATCCGGGGCGCCCGGGTCCTTTGCCTGCTCGGCGACAGCATCACAACCGACCACATCTCGCCGGCCGGGGCAATCATGCCGGACGGCCCGGCCGGCCAGTATCTGATCGGACATGGCGTCAGCCCCGGCGACTTTAACTCTTACGGCTCCCGGCGCGGCAACCACGAGGTCATGGTGCGCGGTACCTTCGCCAACATCCGGCTGCGCAACCGGCTCGCACCGGGCACCGAGGGCGGCTGGACGCTGCACCGGCCGGACGGCAAACAGATGAGCGTATTCGACGCTGCGACACGATATGCCGAAGAGGGCGTGCCGCTGCTCGTGATCGCCGGCAGGGAATACGGCAGCGGCTCCTCGCGCGACTGGGCGGCCAAGGGGCCGATGCTGCTTGGCGTCAAGGCGGTAATCGCCGAGAGCTACGAGCGGATCCACCGCTCCAATCTGATCGGCATGGGCATCCTGCCGCTGCAGTTCCAGGAAGACGAAGACGCCGGGTCGCTCGGTGTCGACGGCTCCGAGGCCTACGACATTGAAGGACTGGTGCCGGGCGCCAGTGAGGTCGATATCGTCGCCCAACCGGATGCGGGTGAAGCCAGGCGCTTCACGGCACGGGTGCGCATCGACACGCCGAAGGAGTGGGAGTACTTTATCAACGGCGGTATTCTGCAGTACGTGATTCGGCAGCTAACGGTAGGCTGAGACGCGGAAGCAACGTGGGCAAATCCACGCCGTCCGAGCAAACCAATCGGCAATCTCAAGGAGAACACATGGCAGACACGATGGAAGGTACCCCGCTACCGGCACCGTCAGCAAGAGGCTTTCAGGCACTGTGCAAACGCACCTGGTGGGTATTCCTGATCGGCGGCATCGCCGCGGTCATCTTCGGCATCCTCGCGTTCATGAAGCCGGGCATTGCTTTGCTGGTCCTTGCCAGCTACTTCGCCGCGATGGTCCTGGTTTCCGGCGCGGTCAACATCTGGGGCGCGCTGAGCAATCGTGACAAGGATGGCTGGTGGATCATGCTGATGCTCGGTGGCCTGTCCGTGGTCGCCGGAGGCTACGCGCTGTTCCACCCGGCACTGAGCATGTCCGCCTTCGTGCTGCTGGTTGCGTTCACCGCCATCGTGATCGGCTTCCTGCTGCTGACCATGGGTTTCAAGATTCGCAAGGAAAGTGAGCGCGAATGGGTACTCTACTTGAGCGGCGCGCTGTCGGTACTGTTCGGCATGCTGATCGTGCTACGGCCGCTCGAGGGCAGCGTGTCGGTCGTCTATTTCATTGCGAGTTGGGCGCTGCTGCTTGGCGCGATGAAGATCGTATTCGCGTTCAAGGTCAAGAACCTGCCAGGGAATCTCGGCGAGCGGCTCACGGCCGGGGACTGATCACCGACCCGGCTGCGGGCGGTGCCACACAGAGCCCCTGGCCTCGCCGCCAAGTCTTGCAGAGGATCAAGCCATGTACAGATCGGGTACCGCCTGGCTGGCGGCATTGTTGTTTGCGGGTTGCTCCGGCATGCACGCCATTCCTGAGAATCCGCGTGGTCAGGCGGCACGCGTGGCCGGCAGCGTCAGCTATCGGCAGCGCATCGCGCTGCCGCCGAGTGCGCGACTCACGGTGAGACTGGTCGATGTATCACGGGCCGACGCACCTGCCCTGGTGCTCGGCGAACAGGTCATAGAGGCAAACGGCAGACAGGTGCCGTTCGCGTTCGAGATCGCCTACGACCCGGCGGAAATCGACGACCGCTACAGCTATGCGATCCAGGCGCGTATAGAGGATGGCGACCGCTTGCTATTCATCAGCGACCGACATTACCCGGTCATCACACGGGGTGCGCCGAGGCAGGTCGAGATGGTTTTACAGGCAGTCGGTGGAGAAGGACGCGGTCGGCCCTGACCTGCGGGCACAACGGGCATCGTCGTCAACGCAGCGGCTTGTGGAGACCGACTGCGACCAAGCCGGGCTGGCGGTCCGCGCCGAATGTTTCGAACCGAAGATGACCCGACCGACCCGGCCGTCGGGTTATCATTCTCCACCTCGGGCTGGTAGCCCACATCCAAGGACACAATATGTTACTGCCGCGCACCCTGGCGAGTTCGATTGGCGAGTCCGCAGCGGGTAAAGTCGGGATCCTGGCCCTGCTCCTGATACCGGGCGTCTGCCTGTCGGCCGACAATGAGGCATCAACAGAAAACTCCGGGCTGACCGCGTGGTTTGATTCAGTCTATGTACAAGCCGGATACGGCATACACTGGAGCGACGGAGAGGATCACAAGGGTGAACCGATTCTGGGTGGCTTCGAGGCGACACACGAAGACAGGCATCGTGTCGGAATCGCGCTGTTCAACAACTCTTTCGGTCAATTCTCACAGTACTACTACTATGGCTACAAGTGGCGGCTGCCCTTCATTTCCGAATCCGCGCATGTGAAGCTGAGCGGCGGACTGATTTACGGCTATGTCGACGAGTACGAAGACAAACTCGCGATCAACTGGGACGGATGGTCACCGGTAATCATTCCTTCCATCGGGTGGAAGCGCGATCGCCTCGGCTTTGACATCGCGATCCTCGGCGACGCCGGGTTGATGCTGACGGTCGGTTACGACGTCTGGGAACGCAAGCCCAAGAGGGATTGATATTCGAGAGCGCGGCTGCGCGGTGCGGCGCGCACGTTATCGCGGCCGATGCGCCGACCCCGGTTCAGCGGTGACCGCCACCCCGTCGGTTCTTCGGCCGGTTGGGACCGACGCGGAGCTGGCTGCCGTTGATCTCGCGGCCGTCGAGCCCGGAAATCGCGGCCCGCGCCTCGTGTCCCTCCATGTCCACCGTGGCGAAACCCCTGCAATCGCCGGAGAAGATGTCGGTCGACAATTTGATCGCCCGAACGACGCCATACTGATTGAACAGCTCGGTCACGCTCTGTTCCGTGGAGGATCTGGGGAGGCCGCGTACAAAAAGGGTAATCATCAGGGCAATCCGGTGCGTTGGGCAGGCGCCGTCAAACAGGCATCGCCGCGCTGAGCGGCGTGGTAGACAAGAGGAAGGCTGCCCCGGACGCGCCGGGGCAGCCTTCCGAGCGCGCTTTACAGGGCGACGACGTTGTCGGCCTGAGGACCTTTCTGGCCCTGGGTCTCGGTGAATTCGACCTTCTGGCCGTCAACCAGCGAGCGATGACCCTCGCCGGCAATCGAACGGAAATGCACGAACAGGTCTTTGCCGTTCTCGCGCTCGATGAAACCGTAACCTTTGCCACTATCGAACCATTTCACGGTTCCAATCTGTCTTTCTGACATATTCTATAAACCTCAAAAGTTTCTTAACGATATCCGTCGCAGGCGACGGACTACTGCCACGAATCTTGGCAGGCACTTGTAGCTCGATTCGGATGTAACTTTCGAGGAAACAGCCAGAGAAAGGCGCTAACAGGCAGGTCAAGGATCATTGCAGTGCGAGAGACGGTACTCCTAACTGCGGGCAAACGCAAACCCAATCGATCACGCGGCCTGTGCGGGGCAGATCACCGGGTACCGGGCTCCCCGGGAAGGCCGCCGTAGGTCAGGGCCGCCGGGTCGAGCAGCTCGCGCAGCTGTTGTTCCGACAGACCGGTGAGTTCCCTGGCGACCGCGATGAGCGGGCGGCGCTGCGCATAGGCCTGTTTGGCGATCTCGGCGCCCTTTTCATAGCCTATCACTGCGTTCAATGCGGTCACCAGGATCGGATTGCGATCCAGCGCATCTGACAGGCGTTGCCGGTCGACCTGGAGGCCAGCGATCGCGTTTTCCGCCAGCACGCAGGCCGCGTTGCCGAGAATCGCGATACTCTGCAGCAAGTTGTACGCGATGAGGGGCAGCATCGCGTTGAGCTGAAAACTGCCGGACTGGCCGGCGATCGTGATGGTGCCGTGGTTGCCCATCACCTGGGCACACGCCATCGCGACGGCCTCGGGGATCACCGGGTTCACCTTGCCCGGCATGATGCTGCTGCCCGGCTGCACCACGGGCAGCCGAATCTCCGCAAGTCCGGCGTGCGGCCCGCTGTTCATCCAGCGTAGGTCGTTTGAGATCTTCATCAACGCCACCGCGAGCGCGTTGAGCTGGCCGCTCATTTCCACCGCGCTGTCCTGGCAA
Organism: uncultured Chromatiaceae bacterium; assembly: GCA_965364465.1. Taxonomy (GTDB): domain Bacteria; phylum Pseudomonadota; class Gammaproteobacteria; order Chromatiales; family Chromatiaceae; genus Thiosocius. The sequence goes on along the minus strand of CBDTXT010000064.1, from coordinate 88 downwards.
CTCAGGTCGCGGAAATGGTCTGAGCTGACGACGAACGGCAAACCGGTGAATTCGGCCAGCCGGACGGTCACACGTGCGCCGAACTCGG
>CBDTXT010000063.1:0-10456 GCA_965364465.1 uncultured Chromatiaceae bacterium | reverse complement strand
CTAGAATCCGGACATGCGTGCCGACACCCCCGGTCCGCCGCCCAGAGGTAATGCCCATGGCCGAGTTGCCGCGCGACTTCGTCGCAGAACAGATCAGCGAATCGATCCGCGTCAAAGAAGCGATGCTGGCCGACCGGGAATTGATCACACAGACCGAACGGATTGCATGGCTGATCGTCGAGACATACCGCAGCGGCGGCAAGGTGCTGATCGCCGGGAACGGCGGCAGCGCGGCCGATGCCCAACACATCACCGCGGAGCTGGTGAGTCGCTTCACCTTTGACCGCCCGGCCCTGCCGGCGATGGCACTCACCACCGACTCATCAATCCTCACCGCGATCAGCAATGACTACGGTTACGACAGCCTCTTCAGCCGCCAGCTGGAGGCCAACGGCCGACCTGGCGACCTGTTCATCGCAATTTCGACCTCCGGCAATTCGCCCAATATCCTGCGTGCGCTGGAAACCGCCGGCGAGATCGGCGTGGTCACGGCCGGTCTTACCGGTGCCAGCGGCGGCCGGATGATCGATCTCTGCCGGCACTGCCTGCGGGTCCCATCGACCGACACGGCGAGGATTCAGGAGGGCCACATCACGCTGGGTCATATCCTGTGTGCAGTCACCGAACGGGCATTGTTCGGCCGCGACTGAGACCGAGACATAGCGACCGGTCCGGCTAAACGCGAAAACCGCCGTGTCGCCTGCGGTTGCGATAGTCCAGCAGCGCCACACCGCCGCCGAAGCCCAGCAGCAATGCAAGCAGGCCGACGACCCAGGTGCGGTAGCGGCCAACGAAGCCGTCGCCATTTTGCGGCCGGTGCAGCTCGTAGCCCTGGGCCTTGGCGAGCAACTCCAGCGCCTGCTGCACGCTGTGCTCGAGTTCGGCAAGCCGTCGCTGGGCGGCCCCCTCGGGCAATCTTCCCGCGAGCTGGGCCTCCAGCTCGGCAATCCGCGACTCGGCCACGACGAGCATCCGGCGCAGTTCGGCCTCGGGCGGCGCAGGCGGACCGAGGCCCTGCTTTTCGCGTAGTGCGGCGAGTTCCAGGCCCATCTGTCGCAGGCGGGCCTGGGTTTCCAACAACACGGCCTTGGCGGGCTTTTCCTCGGTGACATAAGTCGCCTCGACCCAGCCCTGGGTCTGATCGGCGAGACGCACCCGGGCAAAGTCTCCGTCGCGTTCCAACACGTCGAGCGGCGTACCGCTCGTCAACAGTCTGAGCGGCGTGCCCGCGGTAGAGGGTTCCGCGTAAAACCCCGCAACGAGCTTGTCGGTGATATGCGCCCCGGTCACCGGGCCGGCGATCAGACACAGGAGGATCAGAGAGTAACGGATGATCAGTGACATCAGTCTTGCCCGGCAGGAAATTGCGCTACATTCTAGACCCAGACCATCGCGGACTTGCACCAGGTGCCGACCGCCCGGTCTTCAACTGTCGCGCCGCTGCTCACGCCAGTGGTACAACGCGACCGCAGCCGCGGCCAGCTCGTCCACGGTCTCGCGGTGGGCTACCTCGTCCGGCGGCTCAAGCCACTGGGACTCGTCGTACATCAGGAACGACAGTATCGGCACCATCAGCGCACCGGCACGTTCATCACTGATCATGCGGTCGCGCTCGCCCTCACCAAGAAACTCCACGCCGGCCAGATAGCCCTGTCACCAGCCATAGGGCAGCGGTATCGTGGTGCCGTCCGCGCGCGGCAGCTCAAGGACAAGCGGACCGTAGTCGTCGTGCTGCAGATCATGGAGCAGCTGCGCGCGGAACCGTCGCAGCAGGTCTCGAAGGTCGGCATCCGCGACCAGCGCACCGAGCACCCGGTCGAGCTGCGCAGATTCGCCCGCGCTGTCCCCGGCCGCAGCGGTCGCGGTGAGAAAACCGTGCGCGACGTCCAAAGGCATGCAGCCCGCCTGCTCCATCTGCCGGACCAAGTCGTTTTGCAGACGATCGATCTCCTCCGGGAGCAGTGCCTCGCCCGCCGCATTCCTCATCAGGCCGCAATGCCCGAATGACGCAGCAGTGCATCGATCCGCGGCTCGCGGCCGCGAAATGCGACGAACAGGTCCATTGCATCTTTCGATCCGCCCTGTTCCAGCACATTATGCAGGAATGACTGGCCGGTTGCCTGATCGAATACCCCGTTCTCCTCGAACAACGAAAAGGCATCCGCAGAGAGCACCTCCGCCCACTTGTAACTGTAGTATCCGGCCGCGTAACCACCGGCGAAGATATGGCTGAACGCATGCGCAAACCGGCTCCAGGATGGCGGCAGGATCACTGCCACCTCCTCGCGCACCTCGTCGAGAATCTCGTAGATGCGTCCCCCCTGCGCCGGATCAAACTCACGATGCAGACGAAAATCGAACAGCGCAAACTCGAGCTGGCGCACCATTGTCATGCCGGACTGGAAGTTCCTTGCCGTCAACATACGCCGGTAGAGGTCATCCGGAATGCGTTCGCCGGTCTCGAAATGTGCAGCGAACAGGTCGAGCGCCTCGCGCTCCCAGCAGAAGTTCTCCATGAACTGTGACGGCAGCTCCACCGCATCCCAGGCCACGCCGTTGATTCCGGCGATCGCAGCGTAGTCGACCCTGGTCAACATGTGGTGCAGGCCGTGCCCGAACTCGTGGAACAGGGTCTCGACCTCGTCATGGGTCAACAGTGGCGGACGGTCGCCTACCGGAGGGGTAAAGTTGCAGACCATGTAGGCGACCGGCATCTGTTCGACGCTGCGGGTCTTCATTCGCGTCTGGCAGTCGCCCATCCACGCCCCACCGCGCTTGTTCTGGCGCGCGTAGAGGTCGAGATAAAACTGGGCGCGCAGCGCGCCGTCGATGTCGCGAATCTCGTAGAACCTGACGTCGGGATGCCAGGTGTCGATGCCATCGACCCGATGGAAGGTGACACCGTACAGCCGACCGACGACCTCGAACATACCTGCGATCACCCGAGGAGCCGGGAAATACGGCTTGACCTCCTCTTGGGTAATGCTGTGGCTATGCTGTCGCAGCTTCTCGCTGTAGTAGGCAACGTCCCAGGGCTTGAGTTCGTCGACTCCGCACTGCTGCGCCGCGAATGCGCTGAGTTCCGCGAACTCGCGGTCCGCTTGCGGTTTCGAGCGTGCAGCCAGATCATGCAGGAAGTGCATTACCTCGTCGGTCGACCGGGCCATCTTGCGTGCCAGAGAACGTTCGGCAAAGTTGGCAAAACCAAGCAGTTGTGACTGTTCATGGCGCAGCGTCAGGATACGCTCCATGAGCTCACTGTTGTCGTACTGACCGGCGTGTGGCCCCTGATCACTGGCCCGGGTCTGGTATGCCAGATAAAGTTCGCGCCGCAGCGACGCATCATCCGCATAGGTCATTACCGGAAAATACGATGGATAGTCGAGGGTCAGCAGCCAGCCCTCCTCGCCGCGCTGCTGTGCGGTGTGCCTTGCCAGATCGAGCGCGGATTGCGGCAGACCGGCCAGGGCCGCGACATCATCCAGGCGTTTGGTCCAGGCATTGCTCGCATCGAGCACATTCTCGGAATACCTGCTGGTCAGGCTCGAGAGTTCCTGGCTGATCGCCTTGAAGCGCTCCTTCTTGTCGCGCGGAAGATCGACGCCGGAAAGATGAAAATCTCGCAGCGCGTTCTCGAGCACTTTGCGCTGTCCCTCGTCCAGCGATTCCGCATGCTCGGCCACCGATTTATAGGCCAGGAACAGCCGTTCGTTTTGCCCCATCTCGGTTCCGTAGTCGGACAGCTTGGGCAGACAGGCATTGTAGGCGGCGCGCAAGGCATCGCTGTTGACGACCGCATTCATGTGCGAGACCGGCGACCAGGCGCGCTCGAGCCGATCTTCCCATTCCTCGATAGGCTCCACCAGGTTGTCCCAGCTGGGCTCCGACACCTGGTCCAGCAGCTCGGCGATACGGCGCCGGTTTTCCGCCAGCAATTGATCGATCGCGGGTTCGACGTCTTCCGGTCTGATCTTGGAGAACTGTGGCAGGCCGTCCTGTTCGAGCAGCGGGTTATTCATTCGGGTCACTCGTGTACTTCATGGAGCCCGGATTCTGACACGAAGGCGGACGCAGCCACACCATCAAAACCGCGAAGAATCTCTGCTGATTACACCGCCGGGGAAGGTATCAGGATGGCGCCAGCGTAGGACCGTACAGCAGCAAAACGTTCAGCTCGTCACTCGGGACCGGCCGGCCGAAAAGGAAGCCCTGCACCTCATCGCAGCCAGTGTTGCGCAGGAATGCGCTCTGTTCGGACGTCTCCACGCCCTCGGCGACGACGCGCAGACCGAGGCTGTGCCCCATCGCGATGATGGCGGAGACGATGGCCGCATCGTCCTCGTCAGCCGGGATATCCCGGATGAAGGAACGGTCGATCTTCAGCTTTTGAACCGGGAAGCGCTTCAGATAAGCCATGGACGAATAGGCCACGCCAAAGTCATCGATTACCAGGTTTACGCCCATCTCGTTCAGCATCCGCATCTGCTGCTCAGCCAGGAACGGACCTTCCATGACCCAGCTCTCGGTGATCTCCAACTCGAGCCGATCGGGAGGCAGGCCGCTGGCATGCAGCGCGGCGGCCACCACGGCCTGCAGCCCCTGGTCCTGAAACTGGCGGCCCGATATGTTGACCGAAAGGCGCCCGAATTCCAGGCCTTGCTCACGCCACTGCTGGGCCTGCCGACAGGCCTCGTGCAGCACCCAGTGTCCGAGCGCGATAATCAGTCCGCTGTCTTCAGCCACCGGGATGAATCGGGTCGGCGGCACCATGACGCCGGTTTCGTCTCTCCAGCGGGTGAGAGCCTCGACACCCACCACACGCCCCGATGCCAGATCGAACTGTGGCTGATAGCAGAGGCTGAGCTCTCCCCGCTCCAGCGCGCCACGCAGTTGGCGCGTCAGTTGCAGCCGCTCCTCGGCCTTGCGGTTCATCTCCGGTTCGTAAAACGCGTAGCGATTCTTGCCGCTTTCCTTGGCCTGGTACATCGCGGCATCGGCATGCTTGAGCAGAGTCTGGACGTCGGCGCCGTCATCTGGAAACAGTGCGACCCCGATGCTGGTCGTGACCCGATTCTCTTGCCCGCCGATCTCGTACGGTTCGGTGATCACGCGCAGCAGCTGATCGCAAATCGGCTGGACGTCTCGAGGCTCGACGATATCGCTCAGCACCACGGCAAACTCGTCGCCACCGATCCGCGCCACGACATCCGCCTTGCGCAACCGCGACAGCAGGCGCACGCCGACCAGGCGCAGCACCTCGTCGCCCGCACCGTGCCCGTAGGTGTCGTTGATCAACTTGAAGCCGTCGAGATCGAGAAACAGCAGGGCCAGCCTGCCGCTGCCACGTGCCGCATGATTGATCGCATGCAACAGGCGATCCTGCAGCAACACCCGGTTCGGCAACTCGGTGGTTGCGTCGTAATGAGCCAGACGATGAATCCGCTCAGCCGCGAACTTTTCCGCCGAAATGTCGCTGAACATGCTGACGTAATGCTGCAGCGTGCGTACGCCGTCGCGAACCGCAACCACGGTCCGATGCTCGGGAAACACTTCGCCGTCACGCCGCCGACTCCAGAGCTCCCCGACCCAGATGTCCTCAGTGTCAAGCGTCGACTGCATCTCGTCGAGCAGGCCGGGATCGTCGCGACCGGCGCTCAGCATTCGGTCTCGACGCCCCGTCACCTCGTTTTCCTGCCAACCGGTGATCGCGGTGAAGGCCGCGTTCACCTTGCGGATCCGGTGATCCGCATCCGTGATCATGATGCCCTGCGGGCTGTGCCGAAACACGCTCGCGGCGAGCTGCATTTCCCGGTCCAGGCGCTGTCGACCGAGTTCGAAGGCGATGCGATCGGCATACAGTCCCAACACCTGGTGTACCCAGAAGTCCTTGACCATCGGCAGCCGATCGGCGACGACCAGCACGCCAATCCGTTCCCCGGACGCAGCCTTCAGCGCCGCACCGTAATAGCCTGCAATCGCATGTTCGCTCAGCCAGCCGGCCTTGGGATAGGCAGCGCTGGCACCGGCCGGGATGAAGACGCGGTCATGCACCAAGACGTCGGCACAGGGCGTCCCGGCCAGTTCGAAACTGAAATCTTCGGCAGGCTCTCCGTCCGCGCTGTAGGCCAGCGTGTGCAGCGCACTGCGCGATTCGTCCGGAAAGACCGCGATGAAGGCATAGGCCACGCCATAGGCAGAGGCGAGCAACCGCACGCAGTTGCTGCAAAAACGGTCGCCGCCGAAGGACGAAATCCTGGCCAATGCGGCCAGCGGCTCCAGCGCGCGATCCGCCGGGCCTTGCACGGTCGGGTCGCCGGCGACGCCGAATTCGATCTGCGGTTGACCGGAGTCTTCTGGGTGCACGGAAGCTGCCTCACCTTCCTGGTTGTCTCGATCTTAACCGAATGGGCGTTGCGCGATCCTAACGGCCGCGCGGTCATGTAAACCCTAGTGGGCCGAGAGCATCACCACCAGCGCCGCGCCCAACAGCAGGAATAGCCCGAATCCAATTCGCATGCGCCAACGATAGCGCCGAAGCAGTCCGAATTCTTCCAGATTCGACAATAGAAAGTAGCGGCCATCGGCCGGCTTCTTTAACGTATGCAGCGGATTCTCGTTAGGCCTTGCGGCGAGTTCGCGGGCCGCCTCGCGGCCGGCTACAGCCCGTGCCCGCTCCCATTCGGCACCGTCGATCAAGCCGTTTCGGTCGGCGTCGAAGCGTTCTCTGAGGGTATCCGGGCGTTGCTTCCATTCGCGGAGGATCGCGCCGGTCACTTCGTCCAGCGAAGCCCCATGCGCACCGGCCCCGATCGTGTGGAACTGACCTATCGCGTACAGGGGGTCGCCCTCGAGGATCACCGCTTCGCTATAGCGGTATTCGCCCATGCCGCTGCCCAGCCCCTCAAGGACCTTGCCGCCGAGGTCGACAACCAGGTCGGCGGTGCGGCCCAGGCTGGGCAGCCGTGCATGAACAGCCGCGCCGCCCCAGCCACCCCCATGGTCTGACCAGCTGCGCTTGTGCCGGCTGGTGACCTCGGCCCCCTCGGGATCGACAACGCATTCCGCCGTATCGTCGCGCAGCAGAAAAATGCCGTCGCTGGTGCCAGACTGGACCGTGCGCCAATCTCTGCCGGCGCGGCGCTCGACCTGATAGCGAAACCAGCAACAGGGGGTATTCGACAGTGGTGCGACGATCGGCTCGCCGCCGAGCATGCGGGCAGTGCCGACCAGTTCCACATAGCCTTGCGGCGCCGAACGCACGCGCGCGGTCGGCACGTCTTCGATCAGCCGCGTGCGCCGAAGGCCCGAAAATCCGGCAAACAGCGCAAACGCCGCAAGCAGGCCAGTAAACGCGACCAGCGGCTCTGGCGCATGTGCCAGACTGTCGAGCCACCCGACCACTGCCTATTGGAAAAGGCTCTGCAGGTTCACGTCGGCGACCTGTTCCTCGGCGAACTCCAGCAGATCGGCAGGACGGAAATTCAGCAGGCGTGCAACAATGATGTCCGGAATCTGCTCGATACGGACGTTGTTGACGTTGACCTGGGCATTGTAAAACTCGCGTCTGTCGGCGATGGCGTCCTCCAGGTCGGTGATGCGCGACTGCAGGTGCCGGAAGCTCTCGTTCGCCTTCAGGTCCGGATAGGCCTCTGCGACCGCAAACAGATTGCCCAGCCCGACGCGCAGCATGCCCTCGGCGTGGCCGACCTGGTCCACGTCGTGCGCTTCACGCGCACTGGCAACGGCGGCTCGCGCCCGCATGACCTGCTCGAGCGTTTCGCGCTCGTGCTTCATGTACTGTTTGCAGGTCTCGACCAGCTTCGGCAACTCATCGTGACGCTGTTTGAGCAGCACATCGATATTCGACCATGCCTGGCTCACCGCGTGTTTGAGTCCGACGAGATTGTTGTATATCAGTATCCCGTAGCCCAGGAGCAGAATCAGAAAAACGATAAGGACGATTGAAACCACTGCCATTTCTTCGACTCCCTTGGCCTGCTAACGTGTGTCGGGAATATAGCGGCAATCCGGTGAACTAACATGAGCCCCATCCGTAGATTCGAAAACCACGTCCCCGCGGTCGACGCCGAGGCCTGGGTCGACCCGCTCGCGCTGGTCATCGGCGACGTGCGTATCGGGGCACTGAGCAGTCTCTGGCCGGGCGTCGTGGTGCGCGGCGACATCAACCGGATTCGGATCGGCCGTGAAACCAATATCCAGGACGGTTCGATCCTGCACAACAGTCATGACGGCCCGTTCATGCCGGGGGGATCGCCGCTGCTGATCGGCAACCGCGTGACGGTCGGACACAAGTGCATCCTGCACGGTTGCGAAATAGGCGACAACTGCCTGATTGGCATGGGCGCAGTCGTGATGGACAACGCGGTCGTCGAGCCGGGAGTGATGATCGGCGCAGGCAGTTTGGTGACGCCGGGCAAGTCCCTGCGGTCCGGTTTTCTTTATACCGGCTCACCGGCCCGCGAAGCCCGCCCGCTCAACGACCGGGAGAAGGCGTACTTGGCCTACTCGGCCGAATACTACGTGAAGCTGGCGAAACGGCATCGCCACCAGCACCAGCACGAATAGCAAGATCCTGCGTTGTCGCCCGGACGCCCGATGCGACGTCCTGTGCGCTGGGACGCGACGGTTGCAGGATCAGTCGCGCAAATGCATCACCTGATCCATAACCAGGCCCTGCTCACTCGCATAGAGCGAGAAGCGCTGACGCTCGAACAATGTCGCCTGCGCCCGGAGATCCTCGAGCTGATCGCGCACACCGAGCGCCGCCTCGACCTCGCCACGGTCGCTCAGACGTTCGGCGGCACGCTCCATCAGCCCACCAAGACGGTCGGCCAATTCCGCCACGCCGTAATCGATCGCCAGCAGCGGCGGCGGGACCAGCGGCACGGCCTGCAGCAGCGTCGTCAGCAATCTGCCCGACTCGGCGCCGGCCAGCAGGAGTAGCGACTTGTCCTTGATGGCGACGCGCATCAGCGGGGTCGATTGGCCGACCCCCAGCTCGCCTGGCAGTTCGACCGGCGTGCCGTCAGTCGGGACCTGGAGTGCAGCCAATGCGGGATCGAACATCGCAGCCAGCGCAAACACACCGCGTGGATCATCGACCGCGGCGAGCAGTCCCCCGCTCAGCACCGCTGGCTCGAGGGTGTCCGGATCGATGACCAGATCATCGAGCAGCAGGTTGAACCCCTTGATGCCCGCGGTCATCGGACCGAGCGCCAGATTGAGCTGCGGGATCACGGCCTGCAGATCGACCCTGTCGACCCAGTCGCAGCCGTGGCCGACATCTGTCACGTAGCGCAGCAGGTCTTCTATGGTGTTGCGCAGCCGCGGCAGATCCAGGCCGACGCCGAGGGCCAGCAGGCCGTCGAACGCGGCGCCCAAGCCGGGCACCGGCGCAGCCAGGCGCGTCAGGTGGGCCGCGACGCGGGGGCTGGCCTCCCAGACCCCGCGCAGCGCCACCAAACCATCGTCGGCTCGGGTCACCCCAATGGCCAGCCGCGGCATACCGCCTACCAGCCCTTCCGCCACCCGCATGCAGCCGTCGGACAGCCGCAGCGCCTCCGCATCGAGCGCCCGCATCACCTCCGCATTGCGGCCACCCGCCCGGCCCTGCAGCGTCGCGGCGAGTTCGTCGAGTCGCACGAAGCCCTCACCGTAACCGGTGAAGCCGTGGCGCTCGATCAGTGCCTGAATATCAGCGGTCTCGGCAAGGCTGCGGTCGGGTGGACGCTGGCCCAACAGCAAGGGCAGATCTCGCTCGAACAACTCATCCGGAAGCAGACCGGCGATCAGCTGCGTGCCGCCGACCGCGAGCACCGCATCGACCCGCCCGAGATCGATCCGGCGATAGGCCTGACCATCGAGTGCCGCGCGCGCGGCACTGACCCCGGCGCGCTGTTCGACGCGATCCAACATTGCATCAAGCCGGGCCGCGTCCGCGATCTCGATGCGCGCCGCCGGCAGCGGACCAATGCCATACAAGACGGCGCGGGCGACTGGCTCGATGCCCAGTTCGCGGATCCGTTCTGCAGTATCGCGGCCCTCGAACTCGGCGAACAGCGCATCCAGCACAGTGAAGAAGCGGCCGGCCCCGGCGAATACCGGCGCATCAGGGGGGGAGGCCTGCGTCCTTTCGCGCACCTCGGCGAGCGCCGCACGCTGCATGGCCATCCGCTCGGCATAGTGATCGGCCAGGCGTTCACGCAGCGCGTACGGCAGCGGTTTGCCCGCGACGAAAACGTACGGCGTTTCCGCGGGCACATGCTGCAACAGGTCTTTGCCAGGGTGGTCAGGCTCTCTGCCGCAGGCAAGCAGCAGGGCCAGCAGGGCCGCCACGGCGACGACCCTGGAGAGACTGGGGGACATCCGACTGATTCCGACGCGCATAGGGTCTCCGTTGATCTGCTTGGCTAGTGGGCTGCTTGGTAAGTTCGGT